>JANWYM010000162.1 GCA_025055355.1 Abditibacteriales bacterium | reverse complement strand
CGACGGAAGCGCAGTTTTTTGAATTGGGGGCGTTATCTAACCGCCGCGAGCCGCTGGGCTAGCGCGCGTCCGCGTGGGTGATGGGGATGAAGAAGGAGAGCGCGTCGCACGAGGTCCGCCGCTTCCCGATAACTGGGGACTTGCCAGTTCATCTCGGCTAAGTCGAGAAGAGCCTCCACATCGTGCGGATGGCGCGCCAGGCGCAACTGTAAATCTCCTCGCTTGATCACGCGCCTATTGCACTGGCGGAAACGCTCGAACCACTTGTCCATCTGGGACCGATCGCGCAGCGAACGATAGACGAGGCCCAAGGCATACGCCGTTTCGGCGCGACGGTTCTCCACCTCGGCGGCAGATTCCAGATATTGCACGGTGCGTTCCCCTTGGTGGAGCAACTGCCACGCCTGGTGCAAGGTGGCTTGGGCTTTTTGCCATCGCCCCTGACGGGAGTAGAGTTTACCTAACTCAATGAGAGGGATCGGCATGCGGGGGGACAATTCATGCGACCTCTGCAAGGCGCGTTCCGCCTCCGCGAGGGCGTCCTGGCGATGGGCGGTGCGCGCCAGAAAAATCCCCCAGTAAGCGTGGGCTTTCGGGTGGTCGGGGGCTAACTGGACGGCGCGGCGCGCCAGAGGTTCGATTTGGGACAGATTCCCTGCGTCCAGCAGATTTTGGATGAGGGCGAAGAGGATGGTCACATCATCGGGTTGGCGGCGGTGGGCGGCGGCGAACTCCTCGGCGGCGCGGCGGAACTGTCGTTGGCTCCAGAAGTAGTTACCCCGCAGCACGTGCGGCTCGGCGCTGTCGGGGTTAAGAGCGGCTGCTTCCTGCCACTTCGCCAGCGCTTGGGACATCTTGCCTGCTCCTGCGAGCGCGCTGCCCTCGCGCAGACGCACGCGCGCCATCTCCCGCCGCCGCGTCGCCGTCGCCTCAGACCACCATCGGCGCACAGGGATAAACACTGTGAGCGCAACCATAACCAGAATCCCCCAACGCATCCGTTTCATCGCTTGACTTTCTCTCCCGTAGCGGCTTGCAAAATCTTCTGCGCTTGCGCGTCGTGGGGGCGTTGGTTCAGCACCGCACGTGCATAGCGGGCGGCGGTCCGAGCATCGCCGTCCTGCAACGCCATCTGGGCTAATTGCAACTGCGCCTCGGGGTCAGGAGGTATCGCATGAGCACGCTCCTGCAACTGCTCTTCAACCTCCGTGCGCCGCCGCAGTTTTTCCAGCACCTGCCCGATAGCAGCAGCACGCGGGTCCCGCCGCCGACGGTAGACCTGATGCAGCCAGAACGCCACGCTGCGCTGCTGCCCGCGCAGTTCGCTGGGCGTCATCGCCGCCCGCAGCGGCGAACGTGGCGCTGCTAAGTTGTCCCAGGCTTGCTCCAAGGCGTTCTGGGCAGCCGCAAAGCGACGTTGGCGAATGTAAAGTTTGCCCAGTTCCAGCAGGGGCAGAGCCATCCACGGCGCGAGTTGACTCGACCGCCGCAACGCACTTTCCGCCTCCTGCCAACGCGTTGCGTCGGGATAATTGACCAGCGCCAGCCCCAGATAGTAGTGCGCCTCGCCGTTGTCGGGGGCACGCGCGACCGCACGGCGAGCGACGGCTTCTTTCTCCTGCGGGGAGGCATAAGGTGGCACAAGCCGCAGAAACTGCAGCAGGACGCTGATCTCGTCGGGCGCCAGCCGCAGGGCGGTCCGCAGGTCGCGCTCCGCTTCGCGATACCGATTGACCTCCGCCAGAATCTCCGCCCGCAGCAGATAGGGCGGCACGCGGCTGGGGGCGAGTTTGACGGCTTGGTCGCATGCGGCAAGCGCTTCATCGTAAGCCCCTTGCTGCCGCAGCGCTTGGGCTTGCACGTAAAATCGCTTGGCTCCTTCGCGGTCCTCGGCGGGACGCGCTTGAGAAGGAGAAGTTGCGCGTTGGCAGGAAAGCGCGCCAGTCAGGCAGAAGACAGCCATCAGCCCACCTATCCCGCAGCACCGTTTGGTTGCATGGTGATGTCGGGCGAGACGCCTAACCCACGCGGAGGCGACGCCTAAACCACTCTGCATGTCGGGCGGGACGCCCAACTTACGAGTCGCCGACATGCCATCGTTCCACGGCATATCCCCGTCCCTCCGTGCAGACGATAAATTGGTTGGGCGCAAGGTCGGTGTAAACATCGCGCCGTCCACTCAGCCATTTTAACTCGAGTCGCTCAACGCGGTTCGCTTTCCCCAGACCGAAATGCAGGCGCGGGTCGTGCGACGAGCCGTAACTGGCGTTCGACCGCGCCTCAGCAAACTGGCGCAGTCCACCAGCGGTCACCCACACTTTCGTCCCCACACCGTCGCGGTTCGCCGTCCTGCCGACCAACCGAATGGTGAGGTAGTTGTTCTTGTCAGGACTGATGTTGCGAAATAGCTCGGCGCGGTCGTTGCGGTTGACGCACAGCACATCTATCCGACCGTCATTGTCGTAATCGCCGACCGCCAGACCCCGCGTGGAGCGCGGGCGTGTCATGTCCCCGCTCTGTGGGCTGAGGTCACGGAACGTGCCGTCGCGTTGATTGTGGTAAAGTCCTTTGGGCTCTTTGTAGGTCACTCCGGGCATGTATTGATCAATCTCTGGGTTGACGTGCCCGTTGCCAGCGACGAGGTCGCGCCAGCCGTCGCGGTCGTAATCCAAAAACGCCGTCCCAAAGCCGCTGTAAGCGAACGTCGGCAGGCGCAGCCCGGCGGTCTCGGTAGCGTAGGAGAACTGCTGCCCGTCGTCATTATGAAAGAGGGAGTAAAGTTGCCCGTTGAGGTTGGTCACGAAGAGGCTTTCCCGCCCGGAGTTGTCGTAGTCTGCCACTGCCACGCCCATCCCCGATAACGCCATGCCATCTGCTCCGTAGGCAGCGCCCGCCAGCGGGGCGACATCGGTAAAGGTGCCGTCGCGGTTGTTGCGGAACAGGATGTTGGGGTTCATGTCATTGGCAATATAAATGTCCTGCCAGCCGTCTTGATTGTAGTCGAGCCAAGCGAGCGCCAGCCCGCGCCCACGGGCGCGATGGATACCGGCGCGGTGCGTGACATCGGTGAAACGTCCGTTGCCCTCGTTGCGATAGAGGCGGTCTGCATCCGCTTCATACACCGTCGGGTTGCACAGGGTGAAGCGTCGACCGGGGACGGGACAGAGTTTATCTATCTGAGGGCTCCAGACCGCGTAGTGACAGACATACAAGTCCAGCCAGCCATCGTTGTTGTAGTCACCGAACGCCGCGCTCGACGCCCAGCGCGTCCCTTGGTCGGTGTCTCCCACGCCCGCTTGCTGCGTCACATCGCGGAAGACGGGTTGAGCGTTCTGCGTTTCGTTGCGGAAGAGGAAGCACCCGCCGTAGGCGGTGATGAACACGTCAGGCCTGCCATCGTTGTCGTAATCACCCACTGCGACCCCCTGCGCATACTGGCAGTCTCTGTCCAGCCCGGAGCCACGTGTGACCTCCTTGAACGTGCCGTTCCCCAAATTGCGGTAGAGAAAAACGTTCTGCTGTGGCTGTTGGCGCGGGAAGTCCCCGCACGTAACGAGCAGCACGTCCTGGAAGCCGTCGCCATCGTAGTCTAAAAAGGCGCAGCCTCCTCCCAACGTTTGCAGGAAAAGATATTTCTCCCGCGAGCCGTTCGTGTGGCGGAAGGCGATGCCCACGCGTTCGGTGACATCTTCGAAGAGCCCCGTCGGTTTGCGCATCGGGCTGGCGTCTGACGCCCCCTGGGGCGACGCCGCCGGGCGACATCCTCCTCCCATCAGCCACCCGCCCATCGCCAGCAGAAGCAGAAACGCGCCATCAATTGCGCTCCTACAAACGCCCATCCACTTGGCACCCCTGTCCCTCGGTGCAGAGGTAAAAGCGGTTCGTCGCCAACCCTTGCATCGTTTCCCGTTGACCGCTCAACCAATGCAGCGTCACATCAACCCGTTGAGCCTTGCCCAATCCAAAGTAAACCCGCGCATCTGAAGCCGCGACGTAACTCATCCCCGACCGACATTCCGCAAACTGTCTTTGACGCCCGGCGCTGACGTAAACCTTCGTGCCGTAGCCGCTGCGATTGCTGCGCGTGCCGACGAGCCGCAGCGAGATCCAGCGGTGGTCGTCGCGGCTCTCGTTGCGGAAGAGTTCCGCGCGGTCGTTCTGATTGCAGGCGAGAACGTCCACCCGTCCGTCGTTGTCATAGTCGCCGATGGCTAATCCACGGGTGACGCGCGGGGTGCGCAGGTCGCCTTTGTCGGCAACAGCGTCCTCAAACGTGCCATCCCCGCGATTGCGATAAAGCCCCTTGGGCTCGGCGTAAGTCACCCCGATGCTGGCTTGCTCAATTTTGTCGTTGACGTGCCCGTTGCCCACCACGAGGTCGCGCCAGCCGTCGCGGTCGTAGTCCAAAAACGCCACCCCAAACCCCAGATAGTGCCACGTGGGGGCGGACAAACCGGCGTTCTCGGTCACGTGCGTGAACAGACCGCCGCCGTCGTTGCGGTAAAGCGAATTCGTCTGCCCTGAAAAGTTGGTCACGTAGAGGTCCTCATAGCCGTTGTTGTCGTAATCGCCCACCGCAATCCCCATCCCCGACAGCGGTTTGCCGCTCGCGCCATAAGCCACCCCCGCCACTAAGCCCGCCTCGCGGAACGTGCCGTTGCCTTCGTTGTGATAGAGAAGGTTCGCGTCCATATCGTTGGCGACGTAAATATCCTGCCGTCCATCTTGGTCATAATCTAACCAGACGACTCCCATGCCGCGCGCGCGGAACTTGGCGAGGCCCGCCGCAGCGGTTACGTCCGTAAACGTCCCATTCCCGTTGTTGCGATACAGCCGCCCCACGTCCCCCCGATAGATGGTCGGGTCGCAATAAATCCGCGCCCCGTAGCGGTCCACACAGTGAGCATCCGTCTCAGGCGACCACTCGCAGTAGTGACACACATACAGGTCAAGAAAGCCGTCGTTGTTGTAATCACCGAACGCGGCGCTGAGCGCCCAGTGCACGCCGTCGTGATTGTCCGCCACGCCTGCCCGTGCCGTCACATCTTCAAAACGCCCGCCGCCCAGATTGCGGAACAGACGGTTGCCTCCGTAAGCTGTCACATACAGGTCCTCTCGCCCATCGTTATCGAAGTCCCCGACCGCGACACCTTGCGCATAGTTGAGGTCAACGTCCAGACCGGAGCCGCGTGTAACGTCAGTAAACGTGCCGTTGCGATTGTTGCGGTAGAGAACTACAGGGGTAGGTTTGAACGTTTGAAGGTTTGAACGTTCCGCCATGTTAAGCGGTTGGCCATTCACAAAGAGGATGTCCAGCCATCCGTCGTTGTCACTGTCAAAAAACGCGCAGCCGCCGGGCGTCGTCTCGATGAACAGATATTGTCCTTGAGCGCCGTTAGAATGACGGAACGTAATCCCCGCCCGCTCGGTCACATCGCGGAACACACCCGAGACCTGCCGCATGTGCGCCGGTGCCGCCGTGATGGGTTGACGTTGGCAACCCGCGCCACTCAGATACAGAACGCTCAAGGCTATCGTCCAGGTTTGTCGAAACACTTGAAACACCGAAAGCGCAGTGACGCCCTCTCCGTCCAAGACGCCTGCAAGGGATGATGTGGCTCTCAAGAGGTGATGCAGGGACTTACAGCAACCGCGTCACCCTCGGCTATGTTATTTCGCGTTGCATCCCTCCTTTCCTCTCAGGAGGATTTTCATCGCGCCCATCGAATAACTCTGACGAATTCAGAACCAGGAGGGCTATGTCCGATGACTTTAAACGACCTTGACACGCCGTCCCTTATCATTGACCGGAACTTTTGCGTTTTGCCCTCTCCTGTGAAAGTGCCTGTCATCGCGCGCGCAGCAAAGCAATCCCCTGCGCTGCAGCCATCCCCTCCGCAGAGGATTGCTTTGCTGCGCTCGCCATGACGCTTTCCTGCAGCAGAGAGAGAAGCGCAAAAGTTTAGATTGACGTCACTCATCGGGAAGGGGCATGACGCACAATTTGCCGTCCCAGTTCGCCGTAATGCGTCCGTCTTCTACCACCTGATACAGGCTCAGCCATCTGCGTTGGAAGCGTGCCCTCTGGCTCAAGTAGGCGAAGGCGGCGAATGCCTCGCCAGAAAGCCGGGCATCCCGCCGCGCCTGAACGATGCGCACGCATACCGCTTGACGAGACGCGATAAATATGTTAGAGGTCTTTGGGGTAGTCACTTGAGTTTTCACAACTTCAAGTTTCTACCCAAGAGCGGTTCTGCGCAAGGGCAAGGTCGCCCCAAAATTTTAGGGGATAAGATGAAACTGAAGAAAGCCGACGTCGTGCGCTTTGTCCAGGGGCATCGCGCCGCCAATGCGGTGACGGCGCAAGAGCGGATTCAACGTCTGAGCCGATTGACCGTTGAGGAGGCGCGTCGGGAATACGACGCGCTGTGTGCGATCTGGTATGAGAGCGGAGCCCCGCAGCCGCTGGGTGACCCGGAGGAGCGTCGAAAGGAATTCTTAGTGGAGCGCCGCCGCCGTCTGGACGCCTTGGCGCGGAGGGGGCAGCGATGACGGCGACCCCACAATTAGAGGCGGCTTGGCGACTGTGACGTTGACATTTCGCTGGGGCTGCCAGGCTACGAGTCCGCAGTGATACAAAGGGCGATAGAGTATGACATCGGCGGCGAACGCTTGCTTCAGCTCTGTTCGGCTGAAGACCTGATTATTCACAAGGCGGTAGCTTGCCGCCCACAGGACCTTGCGGATATGGAAGGAGTGCTCATTCGGCAGAAGGGGCGTCTGGACCTTGACTATGTGCGTGGCTGGCTCGCTGAGTTCGCCGAACTCCTGGATAAACCCGAAATCCTCGGCCAGTTTGAGGCGTTGTGCAGAACGGCTTAGAGCAACAACGCCAAGGATTTGTCCCCGACGGGGTGAATCCCCTGATCAACCAACCGGAGACTTGATGCCTGATGACTTTGAACGACCTTGATACACCCTCATTCATCGTTGACGTGGACAAATTAGAGCGCAACCTGCGGCGGATGCAGGACATCGCGAAGCGAGCAGGCGTGCGGTTGCGCCCGCACACCAAGACGCACAAAAGCCCCTACATCGCCAAGATGCAGGTCAACCTCGGCGCGGGCGGCATCACCGTCGCCAAACTCAGCGAAGCCCTTGTTATGGCGGACGCGGGGTTTGACGACATTCTCATCACCTGTCCTGTCTACGGCGCGGCGAAGTGGGAGAAAATTCCCGCGTTGTTGGACAAGGCGCAGGTGACGTTCAACCTTGACAGCCTCGAGGTGGCGGAAGGTCTCAACGCCGTCGGTGAAAAAATCGGCAAGCGGCTACGCGTCTACCTTGAGGTGGACTGCGGCATGGGGCGGTGCGGCATGCCAGCGGACGAGCGCGTGCTGCCCTACGCGGAAGCGGTGGCGCGGATGAAGGGCTTGGAACTGGTCGGCATCCTCACGTGGGGCGGGCAAGCCTACCGCGCTCGCACGCCCGAAGAGCGCAAACACTGGGGGGGGCTGGAAGGCGAGACAGGTGTGCGCGTCGCGCAGATGGTGCGCGCGCATCTGGGGTTGCCGGTGCCTGAGGTCAGCATCGGTTGCACGCCCAGCGCGGAGTTCTCCGCCTTTGTGGAAGGCGTCACGGAAATTCGCCCAGGCAGTTACGTCTTCGGCGAAATCAACCACATCGGCACAGGCTGCGTCACACCGCAGGAGTGTTCCGCCACCGTGCTGACCACCATCTTCAGCCGCCCGCGCCCCGACCACGCCTTGTGCGACGCGGGCAGCAAAAGCCTCATCGCCGAACCTTCGCACTGGGACGACTATCCCGGCTACGGCTACGTGCTCGACCATCACCCGCACGTCATCGTCCACCGCCTCAACGAAGAACACGGTTGGCTCAAAGTCAGTGGCGCGTCGCAGGGATTGAAAATTGGCGACCGACTGCGCATCATCCCGAATCACACCTGCCCAACGGTCAACCTTTACGACGAGATGGTGCTGTGTCGTGGGGAGGAAGTGCTGCAAACCATCCCGGTAGCAGCAAGAGGAAAAGTGCAGTAGAAACGATGAATTGGTCAATAGGTTCGTTGACCCATTGACCAAACGGGACACCGCGCCGCATGACAACAATCCAATCATAGTCATTACGAGCGGAACGAAGCAATCCCCTTATGAGCATATCACTGCGAGCGCAACGAAGCGACCCCTTATGAGCATGTCACTGCGAG
>JANWYM010000161.1 GCA_025055355.1 Abditibacteriales bacterium | reverse complement strand
CACGCGCTTCCTCTCCCAGTCCCATCTGGGCGTCTACGCGGTGGCGTATCAGTTGACGGGAACGCTGATGCAACTCCCCGTGCTGGCGGGGTCGCTGCTGCTGCCGCTGTTCGTGACGCTGCACGTCAACGGGCGCGAGAACCCCGTCGTTCGTTACCTCCGCGACGTCCTTCCCCTCCTGACGCTGGGGTGGTCAACGCTGTGCCTGATAGCCGCCACCGTCGGCGGCACCCTTGCGCCATACATCTTTGGCGTATCGTTCCGCGAGGTGACGTGGCTGCTGTTTCCGCTGATGGCAGCCGCCGCACTGGCTGGTCCGTGGCTGATGGGATACGCCCCCGCCAGCAACGCCCAATCGGCGACCTACATTACGACGACGATCGGGGCGGCGGCGGCGGTGACCAACGTGACGCTCAACCTTCTCCTGATTCCGCGCTACGGACTTCTCGGCTGCGCGTGGGCAACGGTCGCTGCCTACGGCTTGATGTCGTTAGTCGGCGAATATCTTACTTGTCGGCGGCTGACTTCGCGCCCATCATGGACGATGCTGGCTCCTCTCCCCACGCTTACAGCAGCGGGATATGCGACATGGCGCGCCGACCTCAGCAGTGCGTTAGCTGTTGCTGCCCTGACCGCCGGGCTGATCGTGCTGTCGCGTCGCCAGTCGCTCTCGTTAGGAGTCCGAATGCTGGTGACCACAAACGTTATGGGACCTCTCGTCAGACGGCGGCTGCACCATCTCTCATGAGCAACGCTCCTCGTCCAAGCTTTCGTCAAGTTATTAACACTATCTATCGTCGCTACGACGATTTTCTCCGCCGGCTTTATCGGCGACTGCCGCGCACGACGCTGCTTGATCCACTGTTTCTGCTTTATTTCTACTACAATCGCGGCCTGCAGATGGCGGCGCAGCGCTACGCACGGGGCGTTCTCCTCGATGTCGGGTGCGGCCATCAGCCTTACCGTCAGTTTTTTGAAGACAAAGTGGAAAGTTATATTGGGTTGGACTTTCCCAGCGGGAGAGAGATGTTGATCCCATCCCCAGCGGACGTCGCCCTTCCCGATGTTTACGCGGACGCTCATCGCTTGCCCGTGCGGGATGCGGCGATAGATACCTTGCTCTGTCTGGAGGTTTTAGAGCACCTATCCGAACCGGCTCAAGCCCTCGGGGAATGTTTCCGCGTCCTGCGTCCGGATGGTCACCTCATTCTGACGGTGCCCTTCTGCTTCCACGTGCACGGCGCTCCACACGACTTCCGTCGCTACACGGAATATGGCTTGCGCCACCTGATGGAACGCGCGGGGTTTCAGGTGGTCGTGGTGCACCGCCACGGTTCATTTGGCGCGGTGTTGGGGCTGATGGCGAACGTCTATCTTTTTCATCATTTCTTTGAAGTGCGCCGACAGTTCGCTGTGCGCCTGTTGCTGGGCACGGTAAAGGTCGTCGGGACGATTCCCCTGCTCCTCCTCGTGATGGTTGTGAACATCATGGGGTATCTGCTCAATCTCAGCCACGATAATCCGCATTTCGTCGTGAATTACCTCATCGTAGGACGGAAAGCCTCATGAGAGCACCGGTGCGCGTTCTCCACCTCATCGAAACCTTGGGGCGCGGCGGGGCGGAGCGGCAGTTGGTAGATGTGGTGTGCCGCATGCATCGCGCCCGCTTTGTGAACACGGTTTGCTACCTTTACGAGCGCGATGATTTGAAATCGGAACTGACGGCGGCAGGGGTAAACGTGATCGGGTTGCAACTCAAAAATCGGCGCGAGGGGTTCAAAGCCATCGTTCGTTTGTGTCGTCTGCTCCGTGCAGGGAACTTTGCCGTCGTGCACACCTGGCTCTACGATGCCGACATCTTCGGGCGGCTGGCGGGACGGCTGACCCGCGTGCCGCTCATCGTCAGTTCCCTGCAAAACTCGTGGTATGAGCCGCCGGCGATGAACGGCACTCATGTCCATCCCCACAAACTCGCGCTGGTGCGCGCGCTGGATGCTTGGACGGGCAGACTCAGCCGCGCGCGGTTTATCGCCTCCTCCGCGTTTGTCAAGCAATCTATGGTCAAACATCTCGGCTTGCGTGAGGAGAACGTGGAGGTGATTTACAACGCCGTTGACCCGCAAGCGTTCGCGCCTGCGGACGGTGCGCGGTTGAACGATTTGCGGCGTTCGCTCAATTTGCCTGATGGCTCGCCTGTCCTCATTTGCGTGGCCCGTCTCGTTCCGCAGAAGGGACAGCGGTATGTGATTGAGGCGATGCCTACCATTCTGCGCAAGTTTCCGTCAGCGCGGCTGCTGCTGGTCGGGCGCGGCGAGGAAGAGGGGCGACTCCGAGAGCAAGCGGCGCGGCTGAACGTCGCACGCCACGTGCAATTTCTGGGGCAGCGCAGCGACGTGAAAGACCTCCTGCAACTCAGCGACCTCTTTGTGTTCCCCAGCCTGTGCGCGGAGGGGTTGCCCGTGGCGATGATTGAAGCGATGGCGATGCGCCTTCCGTGCGTTGCGTGGCGCGTGGAACCGAACCCAGAGGTCATTGAGCATGGGGCATCGGGATTGCTCGTAGAGCCACAGCGCACTGAAGAGTTCGCGGAAGCGATTGGCGCTCTCGCTGAACAGCCCGACCTGCGCCGACGGATGGGCGAGCGCGGACGCGCCATTGTGGAGGAAAGGTTCAACGTTCATCGAACAGTCCAACAACTCGAAGCGCTGTATGAGCGCGGTTTGCAGGGACGTTTTTGAGAAGAGGTCACGCATGAAGGCAACCAACGCAGGAAAACAGCCCGTCTACGTTCTGGGCATCAGCGGCAAATACAATCAAGGCTCCACAATGGGGGAGGGACATCATCCCTCCGCCGTGCTGCTCAAGGACGGCGACATCGTCGCGATGGCAGGTGAGGAGCGCTTCGTCCGCGTCAAGTATGCGGTGGGGTATTTCCCTTATCATGCCATCAAGTTCTGCCTCGAACACGCGGGCATTACGCCCGAGCAACTCAGCGCGATTGGCTGGTCGAACAACCCCTACCTCGCCACTGAGCGATGGATTCGGGCGAATCACTCCACCATCAAACGCTTGGCGTTTAGGCTGACCTCGCACCTATACGCCACCAAGAACGGCATTAAAAAAGGGCTGCGGCTGTTCAGCAACCTGCTCAAGCCCTGGGAGGAGGAGGAAAACGAAAAGGCACCGTTCCGCGACCTGTTTCGGCTGGACTTAGACCGCATCCCCTTTTTCTGCATAGACCATCATCTCGCGCACGCCGCGTCGGCATATTACGCCAGCGGGTTCGATGAGGCGACGGTCATCACGTGGGACGGCAGCGGCGACGGATTAAGTGGTGCAATCTATCACGGCAAAGGCGGCGAGTTGTCAGTGGTTGAGGAGTTCTCCGATTTCTCCATCGGTGAGGTTTACTGGGCGGTGCATCGCTTTCTGAAGTTGAGCGATGAGGGGTCGCTGATGGGGCTGGCGGGCTACGGCACGCCGCGCGGCGCGTTCCGCGACATCGCCGACCCTGAACGGTTGTGGGTGGACATGACGCAAATCAGCCGCCCGGTGGTGGGCGAGGCGAACCTCGGCTACTGCGCGCAACTGGTGCGGCGGTTGGGTCCGCCGCGCCTGGAGGACGAGCCGCTGGATGAACGCCACGAAAGCATCGCCGCCGATTTGCAGCAGTTCGTCGAAGAGTTCGGCTTCGCCATCCTGCGCCGCGCGCTGGCGAAGACCCACTGCCGCAACGTTGCCTTCGCGGGAGGCGTCGCGCTCAACGCGGTGATGAACGGCAAAATTGCCCGCTCCGGTTTGGTGGACCGCGTCTTCATTCAGCCCGAAGCGGGCGACGGCGGCGGCGCGCTGGGCGCGGCTTACATGGCTTACAAGAAGTTGGGCGGTCACTTGCAGCCGCGTGAATTGGAGCACGTTTACTGGGGCGTCGGTTACAGCGACGCGGAGATTGAAAAAACGCTGAACGAGACGAAGGTGCGCTATGAGCGGTTGTCCCGCGAGGGGTTGATTGAAGCCGTCTCCGACTTGCTGACGCAGCAGAAAATCGTCGGCTGGTTTCAGGGGCGCGCCGAGTGGGGACCGCGCGCGCTGGGGGCGCGTTCGATTCTCGCCGACCCGCGTGACCGCGAGATGCTCCACCGCGTCAACGCCGCCATCAAATACCGCGACCCATGGCGTCCGTTCGCGCCCAGCATGTTGGAGGAAGTCGCCGAGGAGTATCTTGAAGGCGCGTTCTACGCGCCGTTTATGATCGTCACCTTCCCCGTCAAGCCGCACAAGCGCGATGAGATTGCCGCCGTCGTGCACGTGGACGGCTCCACCCGCCCGCAGATGGTGCGCCGTTCTGTCAACCCGCTTTACTACGACCTCATCCAGCGCTTCGGCGAGAAGACCGGCGTGCCGGTCGTCATGAATACCTCCTTCAATCTCAAAGGCGAACCCATCGTCAACTCCCCCCGCGACGCCCTGCGCACCTTCTTCAGTTCCGGCTTGGACGCGCTGGCGATGGGAAGTTTCCTCATTCGCAAGTAGAACGAACGCGTCGCTGTCAACGGATTCTTGGAGCGGATTAAACGGATGACTTTCGGATGAGCGGCATCATTCACTTCATCCGTAAACGAACGCGTCGCTGTCAACGGATTCTTGGAGCGGGTTAAACGGATGAGTTTCGGACGAGTGGCATCATCCGCTTAATCCGTTACCGAAATCCGTTGACAGCCAGCCGCCGTTGACCTCACTCTACCTCTGCTACTTCCCTCTCTCCGAGCCGCTCGTGCAAACGCAAGTCATTCCTTACCTGAGCGCATTGGCGGCGGAAGGTATCGGGATCGTGCTGCTCACGTTTGAGCCGAACCCGCCGCGCGGCGCGCGGAAGGAAGAGATACGGGAACGTCTGGCGCGACAGGGCATCGCGTGGTATTGCCTGCGCTACCACAAACGCCCGTCACTGCCCGCGACGCTGTGGGACGTTCTGACAGGCACGGTGTATGCGGCTTGCCTCATTCAGCGGCATCGTGTCAGCGTCGTTCACGCGCGCTCGCACGTGCCAGCGGCGATGGCGTTTCTCCTGCGGCAGCTGTTCGGCGTGAAGATGCTGTTTGACGTGCGCGGACTGCTCGCCGAAGAATATGAGGACGCAGGCGTGTGGCGGCGGAACGACATCAAGTTCAAACTCACGAAGCGCATGGAGCGCAAATGCCTCGATGCAGCCGATGCCATCGTGGTCTTGACGGAGCGCGTCAAAACAATGCTACGAGATGGGAGCGGCATCAACGGCACGCCGATGGCAGTCATCCCCTGCTGCGTGGACGTGGATAAATTCCGCGTAGATGCCCAACTCGCGCAGGTGCTGCGTGAACAACTGGGACTCCGCGATAAAACCGTGCTGCTGTATCTCGGCAAGTTGGGCAGTTGGTATATGGCGGCGGAGATGGTGGACTTCTTCGCCGTCGCCTGCGAGATGATTCCCAACCTGCACTTTCTCATCCTCACGCAAAGCGATCATGCCCTGGCGCGAGTGGAGTTGGCGCGGCGCGGCATCGGCGCAGAGGCGTTCACGCTGACCACGGTGGCGCCCGACGACGTGCCTTTGTATCTAACGGCTGCCGATGTGGGTATTTCGTTCATCCGCCCCTGCTTCTCCAAAATCGCCTCCTCGCCCACGAAAATCGGCGAGTATCTGGCGGCTGGCTTGCCCATCGTCAGCAACACCGGCATCGGCGACTGCGACGCGCTCCTGCGAGAGAACAACGTCGGTGTGTTAGTGGAGGAGTTTACGGATAAGGCTTATCGCGCTGCCGTCGCGCAACTGCAAAACCTTCTCGCCGACCGCGAGAACGTGCGCCGACGCTGCCGCGCCGTCGCGGAGCAGCACCTCAGCCTCCAGCATGTCGGCCGCAAACGATACCGCGCGGTCTACGACCTGTTGAGAAGTTAGCAGGTTAGAACGTTCCAACGTGCTAACTTGCCAACCTGCTAACGTTCATCATGGATACATCGCTATCCACGATTCAGTTCGTTGCTGTGGATGCCCCCGTTGACATCGAGCGCCGCTTCCTGAACCGTCTCTTCTGGGGCGCGTTCGCCGTGCGCGCCGTCATCGGGCTGATCATTCTGCTGTTCGACCTACAGATGTTCAACGGCGACAACGTGCATTACGAGGCAACGGGCTGGGGGCTGTCGGAAGTCTGGAGCGGCAACGCGACGTGGGACACGGTGACGCTGCACACGGCGAGTGACTTCAACACGGGGATGTTCTTCTGGGTCGCTGCCATTTACTTTTTGCTGGGAGGACGGTGGGTCGTTGTGCCGCTGGCGGTCAACTGGGCGGTCGGCGCGGTCAACGCCTTGCTCATTTATCACATTGCGAAGCAACTCTTCAACGTGGAGGTTGCGCGCCGCGCCAGCCTCCTCGTTGCCTTTCTGCCTATGTTTGCCTTCTGGTCCGCACTGCTTTACAAAGAAGCCATCGTGCTGATGTTCATTGCGCTGTCCATCTACGCCACCTTGCAGTTGCAGCGTCGCCTGAGCGTGATGTATGCGCTCCTGCTCGCCCTGTCGCTGTTGGGGCTGCAGATGTTCCGCGCTTATCTGAGTTACCTGATGGGTGCGTCCATTGTGCTGGCGTTTCTCGTCGCGCCGAAACGCGAGGCTCACAAGGGACTAAACTACCCCACGCGCGTGGCGATGCTGAGCATCCTCCTCGTTTTCGCGGCGGCGTTCGGCGGCTTGCAGCGGGCGAAAGGTCATCTCGAAAGCCAATTGAACGTGAGCGCGCTGGAGCGCCTCATGTCCTCTCGCGTTGAATTGGCAACGAGCGGCGCGTCCGGTTTTCTGGCGGAGGTGGATACTTCCACCCTCTCAGGCGCGTTGTCCTACCTTCCCAAAGGCATGGCGTATCTGCTACTCGCCCCCGCGCCGTGGCAGTTCGGCAGCGTGCGTCAAACGATGGCAATTCCCGAAACGCTGCTGTGGTATGCACTGATCCCCTTCACGCTCGTCGGCATGGCGAACGCGTGGCGTCACCGTCGCAGCGAAACCCTCGTCATCTTCGCCTTCACGTTTTCGTTGACGCTGTTTTACGCCCTATTCATCGGCAACATCGGCACCGCCGTGCGCGAGCGAACGCAGATGTTCGCCTTCTGGTTCATCTTCGCCGCCGCCGGACTCGTCCTCAAAAAGCGCGGACGGCTCGATGCGTCAGCACGTTAGCACGTTGGCACGTTCAACGTGCCAACGTGCCAACGTGCTAACGTGCTGATCTGCAACTTCTTCGGTCGCTGGTCAACGTGAAAGTTTTAGTCATCGCCCCATCGCTCTACGACACCTCGCCTGGACAGCGCTTCCGCATCGAGCAGTGGATGCCGTTTCTGGAACGGTGCGGTATCACCTTCGACTTCGCGCCGTTTGAGGACGCCGCACTGCACGCGGTCATCTACCAACGCGGGCGACACTTTGCCAAGGCGTGGCACATCCTGCGCGCCTTCCGTCGTCGGCTGCGGTTGCTCAAAGATGTGAAAAATTACGATGTCGTTTTCCTCCATCGCGAAGCCGCGTTGCTGGGTCCGGCATGGATAGAAGAACGCATCGCGCGCACGGGCGTGCCTGTCGTCTATGACTTCGACGACGCGATTTTCACGCCTTACGTCAGCCCGGCGAACCGCTACCTCAGTTACCTGAAATGTTTCGGCAAAACGGCGAGAATCTGCGCGTTGAGTGCGCACGTCACGGTCGGCAACGCTTACCTGCGCGACTACGCTCTGCGCTATAACGCTCAGGTGACCATCATCCCCACGACGATTGACACCGACAGATATACCGTCCGCACGTCTTCCCTCTCCCAAAGCCCTGGGAGAGACGGCGGGGGGGAGGGTGACGGGCAGCTCGTCATCGGCTGGAGCGGCAGTTATAGCACCGTCCAGCACCTGGACATACTGCGCGGGGTGTGGGCAGAACTGCGTCGGCGTCAGTCGTTTCGCCTACACGTGATTGGAACACCTTCCTACGAACTGCGCGGCGTCGAGGTGCAAGCGCAGGCGTGGCGTCCCCAAACAGAAGTGGAAGACTTGCAGCGGTTCGACATCGGAGTCATGCCGCTGCCCGATGAGGACTGGGCGCGTGGCAAGTGCGGACTGAAGGCGCTGCAATACATGGCAGTTGGCGTCCCCTGCGTCGCCTCGCCCGTCGGCGTGAACAAAGAGATCATTCAGGACGGTGTGAACGGTTTCCTCGCCGCCACCCCGCAGGAGTGGACGGAGAAACTCTCGCTTCTTC
>JANWYM010000160.1 GCA_025055355.1 Abditibacteriales bacterium | reverse complement strand
GTCTATCTTTTCACCCCTCTTGTGCTCTCCGTTCGCGTCGCTGACGCGCAAAACCTCGCGCCCAACCCCTCCTTCGAGAGCGGCGCGAACGCACCGATGAACTGGACTCTGTCCAGCGGCAAGGGGCAATGGGAGAACTTCGGTCGCAGCGGTAAACGCTGTGTCTCCGTGACGGGCAGCGGCGAGGACGCCAACGCATGGCAGACGCAGTTCCCCGTCGAAGCGGGCGGGACGTATCTCGTCCGCTACTGGTTGATGAGCAAAGACGCCACAGGTGGCACGCCCATCAGCGGCTTCAACATGGTCAACCGCGACGTGCCAGCGGAACGGACGTGGAAGCAATACGCCTACGTCGCTGCCCTGCCGAAGGACACCCGCGACATCGCGTTGCGCTTCGGGCAGTGGCACGTGAAGGGGACGGTGTTCTTCGATGATGTGGAGGTGCTAAAGGTCACGCCCATCCACACCCGACGCGGCGACATGACGCTGGGCAGCGGCGAACGAATTCGCAACGGGCGTTACAGTTTTCAGGCGAACCTCGGCGGCTTCGCGTCCAACTACGCGCGCTGCCTCCACGAGCATACCGCGGCGTTCAACACCGACCGCTGGGTGCTGGGTGGTCCCGCGTCGGAGCGCGACATCAGCAGCGGGCGATATGTCATTTACCGCCACGATGTAGCGGGGCATCCGTTCACAGCGGCGACGGTGCAGGTGCGGGTCGGCTACTATGAAAGCGGCGAGTGTATCATCGAAGCCAGCAAGGACGCCGCGCAGTGGGTCGAAGTCGGACGCATCCAGCCCAAACAGAACGCTGCGCTGGAGGCTCCCGTCGCTCCCTCGTTGTTTCCTGCCGTTTCCCTCTTCATCCGCATCCGCTCCACCGGCAACTTGCAGGTCAACTCCTACGGATTGGATGGAACGCTCTCAGGTAACCCGCCCAACTTGAACGGTGAGACATACTTTTTTGAAACGCAGCAGACCAGCAATCAAGTGACGGCGCGGGTCCTCACCGTGCAAGAGCGCGAAGGGCGCAAGACGCTCCTGCTGTCGCTGCGCAACCAGATGAACACGCCTCGACAACTCCTGATCTCTTGTGAAGCCCTCTCAGCGAAGACGAAGCGCAGCGAAGTCGTAGCGACCTCGCTCGCCCCGCAAGGTGCAAAAGAGGTCAGCCTCCCCCTACCCGCCGCAGCGACAGGCGAGAACACCGTGCGCGTGTCAGTTATAGACGCCCGCAGCAGAGAGGTGCTGTTTGCAGCGTCCGCGCCCGTCGTTGTGCCGTGGCTGCACGACAGCAGTTTCGGCTACCTCCTGGACAGCGGTTCGGCGGGAGCCTCGCCCTCCCCGTGTGCGGTGTGGTGGTGCGAGGGGACTTACAAGGTGAGCCGTGAGCGCGGTCTGCCGCAGGCGAAATCGAAGGCGGTGCAAATCGCCGCTGCCCGCAACGAGTATGAACCGTTCCAAATCGTCCTCCGTCCGCAAGTCCCCCTGCAAGGCGTCCGCGTCACTGTCAGCCCTCTCACACGAGGCCAAACCGCGATCAATAGCATTGAGGTGGCTCTGGTCGAGTATGTTCCCATCACTACGCCCAGCGATTCCTTCGGCTCCATCGGCGACTATCCCGACCCGCTCGTTCCGCTTTCCATCGGTTCGGCGGGAGCCTCGCCCTCCCGCTTTGATGTTCCTGCGAACGTAAATCAGCCGCTCTGGGTGACCGTTTACGTGCCGAAGGACGCAGCGGCGGGTGTATATCGTGGCAAAGTGCGCATCGAGCCGAAGAACGCAGCGGCGATGGAAGTCCCGGTAGAGTTGCGCGTGTTCGACTTCACCCTGCCCGACGACTCGCACGCGAAAACCGCCTACGGCGTTCACATTGACAACGACTGGCACAAACTCCAGACGCCGGAGCAGTTCAAGCAGGTGTGGGACCTTTACATGCAGAATTGCCGTCAGCACCGCATCAGCCCTTACAGCCCAGACGCCTACGCCCCTATCAAGTGGAAGATGGAGGGACCGCGATTGACGATTGACAACGGCGCGCTGCGGCTGACGTGCGACCAGTGGCAGGGACAGTTCTTCACCGTGTCCGAAGTCGGCGCGATGCAATGCACGCTGTCGGTGTTTGAGAAGGAAGGCGTGGGCTATCAAGGCAGCGGCGTCAGTTGGCCCAGTCCACAGCGCATTAAGGAGATTCGGTTTGTGGAGCGCGCGCCGCAGCGGTGCGTAGTGGACATCACCGCCGAGAGGGTCAGTTCTCAACCCGCCGAGCGCAAGTTTGAGGTGACCTATCGGTTTGAGATCGTCGCAGGGCAACGCTGGTTCACCAGCCGTCTGCTGTCTCTCAAAAATACCGACACCGTTCGCTGGCGGCTGGACGGCTATTACCACCTTGTTCCCACCGCCTTCGCCCACTACGCGGCATTGAACAGCGACCGCTTTGGGGTGTGGTTCAGTCCGACGGAAGGACACAAGGTCACAGTCTACGGCGCGGCGGCTTTCAAAACGGGCGATTTCTCTTTCAACCTCCGTCGTAACCCGCAGAGCGGACATGGACACGGGGACGTGTATCGCAGTGTGGGCAAGTGGCTGGAACCGGGCGAAGTCTGGCAACCGCAGGAGCCAGCCGTGGCGGTGTTCACGGTTGAACTGGAGAACCAGGTTGCAGCGGCTACGCCGCCGCAGGCAGCCATCGCGCTGGCAAAAGGAGCGGGCGAGTCCATGCTGAAAACGTTGGAGAAACCGCCCGCACCATCAGGTCGTATCCGCTACGACGAACAAAACGAGCCGCGCGTGAGCGTGGACTTCACCGACTTCGACAAAGCCATGACGCGCTACTTGGACGAGTTCCGTTTCAATGGCTTCAACTTTGCGATATTGCCCGACACGCTGGGCGGTCACGCGCGCTTCACGCCCGCCTACAACGCGCTCTACAAGCAACTGATGCAGCCCATCCTCGCGCACCTCAAGGAAAAAGGCTGGCTGGCGAAAGCCTACTGCTACTGGTATGACGAACCCGAAGAGAGCGCGTATCCTTACGTCATCGAAGGGATGAAGACCCTCAAAGAAGGCGCGCCCGGCGTGCGGCGGCTGTTGACGGAGCAAATCGAAACCCCGCTGTGCGGGCATGTGGATTTGTGGGTGCCCATCTTCCATCTCTACAACCACGACCACGCCAAACAGCGGCAGGCGTTGGGCGAGGAGGTCTGGTGGTATGTCTGCACCGGACCGCGCGCGCCGTATCCGAACAACTTCATTGACCATCCCGCTTTGCACCACCGCGTCCGCGCGTGGATGGCGGAAAAATTCGGCGTGGACGGCGAGTTGTATTGGAGCGCGACCTACTACCGCCGCGAACAGGGCAAGTTGCGCAACCCGTGGCAGGACGGCATGAGCATCAGCCCCGATGGCTACGGCTGGGGTAACGGCGACGGGATGTTGCTCTACCCGCCCGTCAAAGAACCGCCAACCGAACCGGTGCTGAAAGGTCCCATCAACTCCATTCGCTGGGAACTGCTGCGCGAGGGACAGGAGGACAGAGAGTATTTCTTCCTGCTGAAAAGCCTGCTCAACGACAAAGGGAAGAAAAGCAGCGCCCTCGCGCAGGGCAGAAAAGCCTATGAGGAAGCGATGGCTTTGGTGAAGTCGCTGACGGAGTTCGAGCGCGACCCCACCAAGTTTTATGCCGCCCGCGTGAAAGTGGCGGAGGCGATTGAGGGGTTGCAATGAGAGCGGCCGATTGTCCTTGCGGGATCCTTTTGACGCTGGACGAAGAGGATATGTGACGCGCGCGGGCAATACTTCTCATGCCGCTCGAGGCGGGCAAAGTGCATCTGACTTCTGAGGCTGCTTGGCGCAAGGCCGTGGTAGAAGTCGGCGAAGTGCGCGGCGGCGCGTGGCGGACGTTTGAGACCGTCGGGGTGAAGAGGCAGGGTCAGGAGGTTCAGGTGAAGGTGACGGACGATCAGGTTTGCAGCCTGCTGCTCCTCTGCGAAGCGCATGATGCCCCGCGCTGGCGCAGGGCGGTGGAGCGGGCAATGAATGAGCCAAGGGCGCTGCCATAAATGCAGAGAACTGAGGAGGGGTCGCATGGAACAACGTCAACTGGGCAAGGGCGGTCCGATGGTTTCCGTTTTGGGGTTCGGGGCGTGGCCGATTGGGGGCGGGATGGGGGCGGTGGACGAGGCAACGGCGATAGCGACCGTGCGGGCAGCAATTGACCACGGCATTACGCTCATTGACACCGCACAAGCCTACCGCACCTCGGAAGCCATCATCGGGAAGGCGTTGAAAGACGGCTACCGCGCGCGGTGTTTCCTCGCCACCAAAGTCAGCCGCGACTACTCGCGGGAGGGGATTCGGGCTGCCATCGAAAACAGCCTGCGCGCCTTGCAGGTGGAGAACGTTGACCTCTACCAGATTCACGGCTGGAACCCGCAGTATCCGATTGAGGAAAGCATGGAGACGATGGAGCAGTTGCGGCAGGAGGGCAAAACGCGCTTCATCGGTGTCTCCAACTTCAACGTCGAGCAGATGCAGCAAGCGTTGAAAACGGCGTGGTTCCACTCCTTACAGCCGCGCTACAACATGTTCGACCGACAGATTGAGGCGGAAATTCTGCCGTTTTGCGCGCAAACGGGCATCGGCGTTCTGTCGCACAGCCCACTTGCCAAAGGTCTGCTCACGGGTCGCTACACGCCTGACCATAAGTTCCCCGAAGACGACGAACGCTCGCGCAACCCGCGCTTTCAGGGCGAGGCGTTCGCGAACTACCTCGCCAAAGCCGAACGGCTCAAAAAGGAAATCGCCGAACCGCGCGGGCTGTCGCTCGTCCAATTGGCAATCGGCTGGCAACTCCGTCACCCCGCCATCACCTGCGTCCTCGTCGGCGCGAAGAACCCCCAGCAGGTTCAGGAGCATATCGGCGCGGTGGGGTGGACGCTGACGGCGGAGGAGTTGCGGAGGATTGAAGAAATACTCCATGAATAAAAACGTTGGCACGTTGGCACGTTAGCACGTTGGAACGTTGGCACGTTGGCACGTTGGAACGTTGAACCTGCCAACCTGCCAACGTGCTAACGTGCCAACGTGCTAACGTGCCAACGTGCAACCTGCCAACGTGCCAACGTGCCAACCTGCCAACGTTGTTTCCCATGTTCTGCAAAGGTGCCACTTTTCCCAGCGAGTCCCGCGAGTTCCGCGATGCGCGGACGGGCGCGCGCGTCGTGCAGTTGACGAACCATCCCAGCATCAATCACAACCTCTACTTTCTCACATCGTCATTCACGCCGGACATGAAGGCTGTTGTCTTCGCTTCTTACCGTTCCGGCGCGGCGCAGTTCTTCAAAGCCGATTTCCCTGATGGCGCCATCGTGCAACTGACGGACGTGGCTGGCGGCGTTCACGGATACTCGGGCGTCATTGCCCCCGACGGGGGCGAGTTGTTTTTCACGGCGAGCGGGGCGGTGTGCGCGGTCAACTTGCACACGCTCGAAGAACGCACCTTGGCGAACTGGGAGGGTGCGTCGCTGGGTGAGTGCAGCCTGAGCGCGGATGGACAGTTCATCGTGACCGCCATGAAGCGCGGCGGGCTGAATTATCTGGCTGTCACGCGCACCGACGGCAGCGGTGGTGAGGTCATCTTGGAATGTCCACGCACCCTCATTCATCCGCAGTTTCATCCGACGGACAACAACCTCATCGAATACGCCCAAGATCCCGCGCCGCGTATGTGGCTGATTCGGCGCGATGGAACGGGCAACACCTGTCTGCACGAGCACGGCAACGAGGAGTTCATCGTTCACGAGACCTTTCTGGGCGAGACAGGCGACCTCATCTTCACGGTCTGGCCCTACGCGCTCAAGCGCATGAAACTCCCGACGCGAGAAATCTCCACCATCGCCCACTTCAACGCTTGGCATATCTCCAGCAACCGCGCTGGCACATGGATCTTGTGCGACACAAACCATCCTGACATCGGCTTGCAATTAGTGGACGCAGCAACGGGCGAGCGCCAAACGATTTGCTACCCCAGCAGTTCCAATCAAGGCAGCCAGTGGCGCAAGGACCGCTACGCGCTCCGGGAGGACTTTGAAGCCGCTGCGCTCCACGCCGAGCGCGAGCGCGCCCTGTCATGGATGGAGATGAAGGTGGACACCGTTTACGGTCCCCAGTGGACGCATCCCCATCCGTCGTTCAGCGCGGACGAGCGCTGGGTCGTTTACACCTCCGATGCGAGCGGACATCCGCAGGTGTATGCGGTGGAACTTCCGTCGAGAAGAAACTGTTGACGCCATTAAGTAGCAAGGTGCGAAACGAAAAAGTTTGGTTCGTCGCGGCAACGCCGAGGAGAACTCTCCTCCCCTTGAGGAAGGGGAAAGATATACAGGGCAACCGCGTAACTTTCGAAGAACCTATATCCTCCGCGTCCTCAGTGGATAAAAACTCATCCCGTCACCGCCCCGCCAATCCCTTCCATGAGGAACCGCTGAAACACGAGCGCCAAACAAATCGGCAGCAGCACGACGATGACACCGCCTGCTGCAATGAGAGGGAAGGGAATGGCGATTTCCGCGACGAACTCCGATGCCACCACCGTGACCGTCTTCGAGTTGAGCGTCGTCGTAAACAGGAGAGCGAAGAGAAACTCACCCCACGAGAAGATGAAGGAAAAAATCCCCGTAGCGACCAGCCCCGGCGTCGTGACGGGCAGAAAGACGCGCACGAGCGCGTTGAGCCAGTTGCAGCCGTCCACGCGGGCGGCGCGTTCGAGGTCAATGGGGACCGTCTGAAAATATCCGCGCAGCAGCCAAATCGTCAGCGGCAGCGTGAAGGTGGTATGCGCAAGGATGACGGCGAGTTTGGTGTCGAGCAGCCCGTAAGCCTGCATGAGAATATACATCGGAATCATAATCGCCACCGCTGGCACGCTGCGCGAGGCGAGGTAGAAAATCATCAAACCAAAGCCGCCGCGAAACTTGAGGCGCGCTAACCCATACGCCGCGAGCGAACCCAGAATGAGGTTGATGACAGTGACACAGGACGCAATGATGAAACTGTTCCCTATCGCGGGCGCAAAACTCCGCGCCGTCGCCGCGCCGAGTTCTGCTGTCTTCGGGTCGGGCGCGAGATAAGCGCGATAGTTCGCCAGTGTCCAGCCCTCCTGCGGCAGCCACCGCGCCGCCTTGCTCGATTCCGCTTCGGTCATCAGGCTTTGTCCGATGAGCCACCCAAACGGGGCGATAATGTAGGTGACAGCGAGAATCACTGCCGCGTAAAGTGCGATACGTTGTAATAGGCGCCGGGAACTCACGTTCATCGCCTCGCTGAAGTGGCTGTATTGTATCACAAGGAGGCAGCGAGCGTCAACGGGACGATTGCCTCTTGCCGTATCAGCCCTGCGGTGAGGAGGATATTCGGCGTTCGCGGCTAAGGTATCTTCTGCAGCACACCTGTCCGGCGCTGCTGCATGCGGTGGGAAAATTACAGACCGGGAGGGTGAGGCTCGTGCCGAACCGACGGCTCCGTAGGGGCGTCGCCCTCCCGTGGGGGCGGTTCATAGGAGGACGGTATGAAGAGCAAAGGCGCATTATTCAAACGTCACTTATGGTTGGCTGCGCTCGTCACGGTGTATGTGGGCGTGAAGGTTAACGGCGCAGGCAACAGCGACGTCAACCGCGTTGGCGTCGTCAGCCACATTAAAGTCCTGTCCGACAAGGTGGAGGACGTTTCCAGCCTTGAGGCATGGAAGCAGGCGTTCATCAAGCCGGGCATGACGGACGAGCAGAAGGCGTTGGCAGTGTGGGAGTCGGTGGTGCGGTTTCGGCATCAGGACGCGCCGCCGAACGAGTTCCTGCAAGGCGACGTGAACGTGCACGACCCCATCAAGACCTTCAACGTTTACGGCTACAACATGTGCTGCTGTGCGGCGTCCAACGTCAAGGCGTTGGCGCGTGCCATCGGGCTGCCTGCGCGGGCGTGGAGCATCAGGGCGCACATCGTCCCCGAGGTTTTCTACGACGGTGCGTGGCACATGTTCGACGCCTCGCTCATCAACTACTTCCGCAAGCCCGACGGTCACATCGCCAGCGTAGAGGAGATTGTCGCAGCCGTGACAGCGTGGCTGGCGCGGCATCCCGAACTGAAAGGCAACGACGCGAAACTGTATGAGTTCATGCGCGCCGATGGCTGGAGGGGCTGGAAGAGAGGACCCGCCCTGTTGGCACATTCCCCGTTCTACGGCAATGACGGTTGGCTGCCCGCTGGTACCCATGGCTGGCATAGCACGATGCAGGAGTATG
>JANWYM010000015.1 GCA_025055355.1 Abditibacteriales bacterium | reverse complement strand
CATGGCGAGCGGAGCGAAGCCATCCCCTACGCTGCAGTCGTCTCCTCCGTAGGAGATTGCTTCGCTGCGCTCGCCATGACAGGCAAGACAGGGATGGCGGCGCGCCGCTCGCCATGATAGGCATTTTCAAGGGAGGCACTGCTTACCCGGCTCTTCCCTCCTCCGCTTCCTCAATCACGCGCGGCGTGAGGAGGATGACGATCTCGGTTTGCTCCTTGGATTTCGTGCGGTTGCGGAAGAAACTACCCAGAATCGGGAGGTCGCCCAAGAGCGGGAACTTCGACAGGGTGTTTTTTTCTTCCTCGCGCATCAGACCGCCGATGATGAGCGCCTCACCTTGCTTGATGCGCACGAAGGTGCTGGCTTCGCGCGTGCCGATTTGCGGGGCGCGCGCGGTGGCTGTCTCAACGGTATCTGTAACAATACTGACCACCGTATCAACTTCCATAGTGATGTAGCCGTCCGCGTCCAGGCGCGGTTTAAGGTTGAGCGTGATGCCCACCGGCACGAAGCGCACAGCGGTGGCTGCCTGCGAAAGGTTGAGGGCGAAGACTTCAATGATCGGGACCTGATCGCCGATGAAGACGATGGCTTGCTGCCCCTCCACCGTGGTAATCTTGGGATTGGCAAGCAGCCGCGCTTGGCGGTTTTGAATCAGAGCATTCAAGGCGATGCCGAGTTGGGTTGTGGGGACAAGCGTGGTGTCAACACCAATGACCCCTGTCCCCCCTTTAATGTCAAAGTTGCCGCTGACCTGTCCTCCCTGCCCCTGCGCTCCGAGCGCGCCGTCGGTGGGCGCGCCGCCGTAAGCAGCAACCCCCAGATTTTTTACATCCGCCTTGTTGACCTCTAACACCTTCGCCTCAATGACAATCAGGCGGGGGCGTTGGTCGAGAGTGGCGACGAGGGCGCGGATGCGGGCGATGGCAGTGGGGGTATCCAACACCACGAGAAAGTTGCGCGGCGTGCTGGAGGTGTTGGAGGGGAAAGAGAGGACGCCCGTGCCGCCCACACCGCCAAACCCACCCCCGCCGAATCCACCGCCAGTGATGCCGCCGCCACCGCCCAATCCCCCACCCGTTCCGATGCCGACCCCGCCCGCCGAAGCCCCCGAAATGGTGCGCTCGCCGGTATAATCCTTTTCACCGGTATACACCTGGATGCTCGTCTCCGTCCCCAGACCAAACTTCATCAGAATCTCTCGCACAGCAGTAGGGTCAGCGTATTTGAGCACGATGGTTTCAGCGCGCTTTTCCTCGCGCACGGAGGCTGCGTCTATCTGAGCAATGAGGGGGCGCAGACGCTCTATGACAGCCGACGGGGCGCGCACGGTCAGGGTGTTGGTGTCTTTGTTTGCTTGAATGTCTCTCTCATCCAGCAGGAGTGGCTTCAGCGCATCACGCACCTGCTCGACGCTCGCATTGCGCAGAATGAATACCTCAGTGGTTTTCGGCTCTTCTTTGGGAGCGTCCATGCTGGTGGCAATCTGCTTGATAATCGCAATTTTATCGGCAAGGTCTGTGACCACCAAGGCGTTCGCGGCTTCGACTACACGGAGAGAGCCTTTCGGAGACAGAAGCCCGCGCACGGCTTGCTCCACATCCGCCGCTTTCGCCCGCTGCAGGGAGATGACTTCCGTGTTGAGGGTCAACGCTTTGGAGGGGGTGTCGAGGCTCGTGACCAGTTGCTTCACAAGGGTGAGGACGGCTGGCGTGTCCGTCACGACCATCGCGTTCGCCTCTTCGATGAGACGCACCGACCCCTGGCGGGAGAGGAGTTTTTCAACGGCATCTTTGACCGCCGTCACG
Organism: Abditibacteriales bacterium; assembly: GCA_025055355.1. Classification (GTDB taxonomy): domain Bacteria; phylum Armatimonadota; class Abditibacteriia; order Abditibacteriales; family JANWYM01; genus JANWYM01. The sequence continues at coordinate 17,846 of JANWYM010000015.1, read as the reverse complement.
TTGACTTGCTGAAGGACAATCACCTCGGAGGTCGGAGGGGCTGCCACGCCCAAGCGCTCCGGGGTGCTGACCAGATAGACGTTGCCGCGCCGTTCATACGCCAGTCCGTTGGTGGTAGTAATCAAATCCAGCGCCTGTTCGACCGTCACATCGCGCAGTTCCACCGTGACCTTTCGCCCCGACACCGCGCTATCGGTCACGATGTTCATACCTGACTTATCCGCCAGCACGCGCAGCACCGTGCCGAGGTCGGTGTCTCGCAAGGAGAGAGAAATCAACGCGCTGCGCAGCGGTCCTAAGGGCGGCACGGCAGCGCCCTCCGAGAAGAAGGGCGTCGAGGACAACAGAAACTTGGTAGGGTCAATCAGCGAAACCTGATGATACAAGGCGTCCCTTTGCCTTAAGACAAGAGAGGTCGGTCGTAACGCGGCAGGAGGCATCAAGGACGTTGACGGGAGCATCGCGTTTGGTGACAAAGAAGCGAGTTGCTGCAGTGTCGTTGTCGGAGCAACCGATGCCTCCGCCTGGAATCCGTTGACTCCTCGGCTGCGCAGCGATACCTCCAGCGTCAACGCGATTGGCGTTCGTGAGACAGAGGGCACAGTGGAGAGGAGCGGGCGGGACATCTCGACCACAGCATCGGGCGCCAGCAATGGCGGGGCGCAGGTCAGGACGCCGGGTAGCATACGCGACGCGGCGACCGTGCGCAACGCCGATTCTGGCGGCAGGGCAGAGGGTATCCATGCCACCGTCGGCGAAGTGCGCAGCAACGCCTGCCACGTTGACAGGGGAGATACAGACACAGGCGCGGGGGAATGGGACACGGTGTAATTCATATCTCCACGCCGCGCGCCTGGGGTCGTGGCTAAGAGCCTATCCGAAAACCTTGCTCTGTCCCTTGACCAGGAGGACCACCGGGGGTTGTTGGCTGGCTCTGGACCTCCCTCGACCCCTCCTTGGTAAGGAGGGGAGAGTTTTCGGATAGGCTCTAAGTAGGACAATGCCATAGACGATGATGCCCTCATTGTGACTGACAACGTTCCTCTTGGCGGCACTGCCATCGGCGCGAAAGAGTCATAGGCGGGACGGGTGAGGTACACCTCACGCAGCAAGGTGAAGCCGTTGGCTTCTGCCACTGATGCACGAGCATTGTTCGTTGCGACAGCCCGCGTCGCTCCGGGCGTCAGAGGTTGTGCTACCTTTGACAGAGCAACAGGCATACGAGCGAGCGGCGCAGACGCCACCTTCGAGGGGACACTGCGCTGGGGTGGGGGCGCGTCTGCTAACGGTTGAGACGGCAAAGCGGGCGTGTTGAACGTTGCTGCGGGGGGCTGGAGGCGTGCCACTGGGCGCTGCGCCCATTGGGTTCCCATCACGAATCCCATTCCCACCAGAAGAGGCGCACTCATCACGACAGCCAATTTGCGCACGGCGGCACACGACCTTGGCAGTTCTTTCACGGCGAACCCTCCTCTCTCCCCTTGGAAATCCAGGTTCACGAGTTCATGAACTCGTGAACCTGGACGCGGGGGCTGGAAGCCCTGCCTACTCTCCGTTGTTCAACAGGTCCTGCAGGATAGACATTATGTCTGCGACATGAAAGCCGGGTTGCATGTAGCGCACGACCCCCTGTTGGTCAATGATGACGTTCGTAGGGAACGCCCTCACGCCATACCTCTGACGGACTTCATCCCGCGCATCTACCACAATCGGATAAGTTAGGCGGTGCTTATCCCGGAAGGCGCGCGCTTTTTCAAAGGGGTCACCTTGTTCCGCGCAGTTGACGCCCAGCACCACCACGCCTCGGCTTTTCAACGGCTGATAGATACGGCGCTGCAACTCGGGAGCCTCCCGATTGCAGGGACCTCACCAACTGGCGAAGAAGTTCAATAGGACGACTTTCCCTCGGAGGTCTGACAGGGACACTCGGCTCTTGCCATCCGCTGTGGGCAAGGTAAACGGCGGCGCGAGGGAAAGCGTGTCTTGCGCCGGGGCATTGCCTCCTGCCGAGGCGGGAAGGGCAGGAACGGTACCACCCTGCTGCCATGGCAACTCCTCGCCGACGCTCACCTGGTATCGCTGTCGCCCCCGACTCACGACAATGCTTCCTAACGCGATAGAGACGACTTTCACCTGATTGGGCAAGGACTCGCCCGGATGCAGCAAGTGTTGCTCTTCTCTGTCCTCGATAATTGCCACCGGCGCCGGTTCTCCCATGATGATGCCCGTCAACCGCATGCCCCTGTTCTCTGGGGTTGAGGGCTGCATGGTTTGTGGCGTCGCGGAAGGATGCTGCGTTTGCGAAGCCGCCGGTCTGATCATCGGAACAAACGGCGGGATGGAGCCTACGGCTGCCTTCAACGGCGGCGCCGATGGCTGGGAGGCTTTCTTAGCGGGCGAGGGGGAAGAGGCTTTGTCCGGGCTTTTGAGCGGCTTGAATGGGTCCGACACAGGGGTCGTGAGATCACCCGCTGTGGGGACAGCGCCCTTGTCCTCCTTCGGTGTGGCGGCGTTGGCGGTGGGAGGTTGTGTCGCCCCCGCCGACGGAGCGGCGCCTGAGGACGGTCTGCGGGTAAGCGTGGAAATTTCCCACACAATCACGCCGATAACGATGACGAGCAAGGTAGCCAGCACGAGGACTTTCATGCGTTGTTGATTGTCTTGAGGCATGAATTAACCTCCAGTTTTATGCTACAATAACGCCAACCAAAGATAAGAGAATCATCCCTGCGTCGTTGATGCACCATGCCGCAGACACATCACCGACTGGGAGGGTGAGGCTCCCGCCGAACCGTCGGCTCCGCCGGAGCGTCGTCCTCCCGTGGGTGCGGTTGTTTTCAAGGGAGGAATCGTGCAAGTCAACCAAGCGACCATTCGCTCGCCCCGACGGGGAGACCTCATGGCACTGCTTTTTTTCATATTGTCCGCATTTGACTGGTTCTTTTCCCTCCTCGCCTTTGAGGTAGGCGTGCGGGAAGGGAATCCCTTTCTGGCCTGGTGTCAACAGAACTCTCTCTTCACACCCGCAAAATGGGCTTTGACCATCGTTGCCACTTGCCTCATTCTTTCTCTCTATCGTTACCGCAGCGGGCGTATCGTCGCCTATTGTGGCGTGCTGCTCATGGCACTGATGACAGGGTATCACATCGTCGGTTTACAGGCTTACCTCTATTGAGCGCCTCTCCGAAAACTCTCCCCTCCTTGGGAAGGAGGGGAGAGTTTTCGGAGAGGCGCTAACTGACTGGCGCAACCGCCTCGAACACAAAGCGCGTGACAGAGAACGACGCTCCCAGACGCGGATAACTTTTGGGAGTGATCTGTAAATTGCTCACCGCCACGATGCGTTCTCCCCTCTCCAGGCGCGAAATGTAACGGAGGATGGACGCGTATGTCCCCTCCACATTCAAGTTCACGACCGCCTCCCGAACGCCCTTGCTGGCTTCCGCAGAGGTGGAACCGCCCTCTGAGGTCGTTGATGCCGCTCCCCCAGAACCACTAACAGCCGGTGTTGCGGGCGGGGCAGATTCGTTGAATGAAATCAGATCAATGTTGCTCTCCCGCGCCAAGCGCGCCAGATACACCAAAAAATCAATGGGTTCATCAGCAGTCGCTGGCGCCACCGCGCGCTCGGGGGACTTGTGGGGATAGGCAAGCAGGGCGTTAAGCCTCTCCTGATTCTCGTGGAGTAACTTCCGCTGCTCGGTCAATTGTGACTCTGCGTATTGTAACCGCCCATACGCTGGGATGACACGCGCCAGCCCAATGACCACAGCTATCACCGGGAAGGCGAACATCAAGATACGCTCAACTCTGAGAAGAGAGGCTGTCTCCATAGACTGGTCCTCCTGTCACTTTTATCTGGGCTGCACCTGAATATCAAAGGCAAACAGGTCACCCTCACGGCTCATGGAGATTAACCGGGGCGTCCCCGGTAAATTCGCCTTTCCCAACTGTCGCAAGGTGTTCGCTATCACGAAAGGCGAGACCGCCTTTCCCACAATCCGCGTATGACCATCTGCCCCCCGGCTCAATGAAGTAATCCATGTCCCGGAAGGCATGGCTGCCGACAGTCGTATCAAAGTCTGGGCATAAGGGGGACCATACTCGCGCGCTTTCCCCATCGCTGCGGTCATCTGGTCAACTAAAGTCTGCTGCTGCTTAATGCGTTGCGTCACCTGCGTAAGTTCGGCTTCCACTTTGGTCAATTCGCTCTGCCGCTGCGCTGTAAAGGAATTAGCCACCCCCGCTGCAAAGTTCAAAAACAAGGCAATCAGGATGGAAATGCCGACGCTTATCAAAAGCCCCCGGTGGCTAAGACGAAGCATGACCTTCTCCCTCTCACGGGTGGAAAGGTCAATGCGCGGAATTTCCCTTACCTGTTCAGGACGGACGACGGTAGCACCGTCCCCAGCGGCGGGTTGAAGAATGAGCGCGTCGTCGACATCGTGTAAGGCTAAACCAAAAGCCGTGGTAAAGGAGGGACCGACTTCTTCCAAGAAATCGGCGGCAATCCGCGCGGTGTTATAAGGGACATGAGCGAAGGGATGTCGCGTCTCGACGGGCATCCCCAATTGCTCCGACAGGAAGCGTTCGAGGTCTCTGAACTGGGTGGTATCCAGCGCCAGTTGGATGTGGCTCACCAGTTCGCCGGTGTGCATCTCGCGGTGGTAGAAATCCAGTGACCGCTGCAGTTCCAGAGCCAACTCCTCGACCTGACCGGGCACCTCGCCCAAGCGCAGCACCCCGCCCTCTAACACGCGGTAGTAGCACAGCGTCCCATTTTGGACGATGCTTAAGGTCGTGCTGTTGTCGTCGACGGCGACCAAAGCAGTGGTGACCTGTCTGAGCAGAGCAGGGTAAAGGGCGCGCAGCGAGGCGATAGAGGTCGGCTCGAGGGCGAGGAGTTGCAGGTCGGCGGCTTTAGCAACTTGTATGTAGGTGTTGACCAGTTGTTCTTCCATTGCCATAAGAAGAATACTGGTCGTTTCCGCTTCGTCACCATTTGGGTCGCCCGCGCCGCGCAGTCTCACGTAGTCAAACGTCCCTTCCCCTTGCGGCAGCAGACGGAAGTGCTCGACTTCCCCTTGAGCCAGCACATACATCTCTCGCGGCGAGACGGCGGGCACCTGACTGATGCGCGAAGCGAGGTGGGACGCCGGCACACCCATGACCACAGAGCGGGTTTTGATACCATGCGATTCGTAGAGGGTGCGCGCTGCCGCGCCGACCGCTTGAGGGTCCACGACGTAGCCGCGCATAACAGCACCAGCGGGTGTCGCGTGGACGCCCATGCGCTCCAAGAAGATGCCCTGCGGTGTTGCCCGCACTTCCACGACCCGCAGCCAGCGTTGAGATATATCCAGACCGGTAATTGAGCCTCTTCTCCGCAGCATGACATCCGACCTTTTCCGCAGGAGCAGCGCGGGAGCAGGATGCGCCGCCCACGCGCCGCCTACTTTTAGGGTTTATTTCTCAGCCGCACCGAGGAGCGCACCGTCGCCCTCTGACCGCCCGCATCTAACACCAATTCTATTTGGATACGATCCGCCAGCGTTCGGTTGGAGCCGAATAGTTCTACAAAAGTATAATCAACCGGATCCTCATCTCTCCTTCCGTCTCCATCATCATCCACATTATTAATCGGGTCTTCATCAATCCTTCCATCTCCATCGTTATCGTTGTGCTGAATCTGAAATTGAAAATAGCGAAACAGGGTAGGACCGGGCGGCGTGCCTAACAGTTGATCCGTCAAGGTGGTAGTCGTGGTCGGCCCCGACTGCTGCCAAGTGTCTTGCTTCAGCGTTCGTCCATAGGGATCCTGACTGAAGTTGCGATAGTATTTCACATACTTCATGGTGTTGTCTGTGAAATCGAAATAGCGGACCGTGAACCCATTGTTATCAACGGCGGTAATCTGTATGCCGCTGAGTAAGGATTCCATGATCTTGTCCGCTACGGCTCGCGCCTTCTCCTGCAAGGCGTTCTCGGTGACGACCCTTTGCTGGGAGGTCATGCTGCCCTGCATGATCAGCGCCAGAGGACCAATGACCAGGGTCAGCAGGACAATGACGATGAGCATTTCCACCAGGGAGAGACCGCGCTCTCGTGCGCGTTTCATGGTCATCGTCCCCCTTTTGCCAGATAGGACACCGAGTCAAACAGCACCGCGCCCGTGCTCTGGTCATAGACGGTCACGTGCAGCCGTCGAAGGTCCCCCTCGCCGTCCACCGACGAGGCAACAAAGGTTGAGTCGCTGCTGCCGGTCAGGTTGCCCGTGCGGACCCGCTGGCGGACGCGGAAGTCGGCGCCTTGGCTGCTCGACAACTGGGTGACGCCCGTATCCGTTTCCTTGTAGTAGCGCGTTTCCGTGTCCTGGTCGTCTCGCAGGTAATAGAACCCTTTCTCTTTCAGGCGTTCCATCGCATGGCGTCCCAGATTGTAGGCAACACCCGTGTCAGACGAGTCCACGGTGAAACTCAAGGCGACCGTCCACAAGGCAATCATGCCCAACAGCGCGGTCCCTAACAGCAGGACTGCCACAATCATCTCGATGAAGGAGACCCCCGCGCAGCGCGTGACCCGACCGATGTGTCGTCGCATGGTCTCACCTCGGATTGCTCTCCTGCCATTCCCAAGAATTATAGTAGCCAATCGGCTCCCCTTGCGGAATGACCGGGTCGGGACTGCCCGGCTCCGGGAGAAGGGAGCCCGGCGGGGATTGGGTGAAAGGGAAGGTGATGTTTGCGTTCTGCAAAATGTGGATATGGCTGGCGATGATAGAGCCTTTAAAGTTACCGTTCCCCTCCAGGGTGACTTTGCCGGGGACGGCGTAGACGTAGCCGATGGTGTTGCTGACCAAAGAGAGACTGAGGGTGTCCGTCTGACTATTGCCGCTGAAATAAATGCGCCATTGGAAAGGGTCGGACACGTTGTTCGACACGATGTTGATGTTGGTCAGGTCGGCAGGCAGGGTGGGGCTGCTCGCGTTGTCAATCCACAGCGCCACCGCGCCGTTCGTGTTGTCAATCTTGAGGGTGGGCGAGTTCTGACCCCCTCCACTCTGCGGTCCTTGAACTCCCTTGACGTAGAAGTTCGCCATGCGCCCCAAGCCGGGGTTTTTCAAGATGATGGTTTTATTGGGATCGGCGTTGAATTCCTGCATGTCCAGGATGTAATCGCTACTTAAAGATACAGGCGTCACCCCATCGCTATACACCATATACTGATTATCATTTCTGCTCTGGCTTACGCCCAACTGGCTCATCAGTTGGACGGTGGTGGGATAGGTGATGGCGAGCGGAAATTGTTTGATAATTTCATTGTTGCGCGGAGTGTAGTTCGTTGTCGCGCCGCTCCCGGCGAGATATAAGTTCCCGTTCAACTGCACGTTGGGGCTGATCGTTGCCGTTCCACTGGTGCCGATAGGACGCTCTCCCTGCACGACTACGTGCCCACTGATGGTGATTGAATGGATGCCCATCAGAGCCCACACGCCGACGGGTTCACCAATAAATGAGGGACGCCCCGCGACCTTCACGCGCACGGTGCGCTGCACGCCCTGCGAGTTGCCGATGGCTGTGATTCTGAATACAGCATAACTCGTCGCCTCCGCCCAGACAGTGACCGAGCGGTTGCTGTCAAACGTGATAGTGCGGGACGCTAACGGCGGAGGATACTGCTGCACGTTGCGGTTCATCTCTTGAATTTTGTAGTTGACCCCTGCCTCGGCGAGGAACAGCGCGTCCGCGTAGCGTTTATCTACGTGGGCAAGACTCAGGTGGGAGAAGGTAAAAGGGATGACCGTAGCGATGATGACAGAGACAATAAGAACCACCGTCAGCGTGAACCCCAAGGCTGCCCCACGCTGCAAACGACGACCTGACTGTCTGCTGCGCGGAATGTTCATCTTCTCACCTTGAGTTAGGTCAGGCGCCTCGCCCGACAATACGTGACCTATGTGTTGACGGAGGCTTAAGAGCCTCTCCCAAAATTGGAGTCCCGAACTTCCGACAAGTTGGGGCTCCAGAGATTTTGGGGATAGACTCTTAGCGAAAGACAAAACGGAAAAGTTTATTTAAGGCAGGGAAATGGGTTGGCGGGCTCATGAGATATTTCCCCTGACTCCCTCCCCCATTTCCCCTATTCCTCAAACGGCTGCCTCCTGCTGTTGACTGTCTTTACGGAGGTGTTGTAGGAGCGTTGATAGTGCCTGTCCCGGTCGAATACGTCCCATGCGACGGCGAATGCTCGCACTCGACGGAGAAGGAGTTGCCGTCAGTGGACTCAACATACTCATAGGACTCCCCATAGGGCCCTTTCAGGGTCGCGAGAGTTGGTGACCCTTCCTGCGTCATCCAGTTATTCAAATCAGCATCGCTTGTAGGGAATTTCTTGTTGGGTGCGGAGGTGCGGTAAGACTTGGCTAAATTGGCAACGGACATGATATTATCGTGGCAGGCGGTCTGGGCGGAGTTCCTGACCGACCGCAGGTAGAGCGGGATGGCAACCGCCAACAGAATCGCCAGGATGAGCACCACGACCAACAACTCGACGAGGGTCATACCCCGTAGTTTTGTCTGACGCAAACGCTTGCACATGTTGACTCTCCAGTCTGAAGATGACTGTCATGGCGAGGAGCGCAGCCACGAAGCAATCTCCTCCCAGAGGGGATTGCTTCGTGGCGTTCCTCGCCATGACATTTTCATTTCGTTGTGGTGTCTCAGAGGGACATGAACAACTCCCCTTCAACAGGTTTTGAATGAGCGCCCTTTCACAGGAATGCGAAAGAGCATCATCCAACAACTCCCCTCCTTGCCAAGGAGGGGTTGGGGGAGGTTCAAAATAGAGACGTCAACCCCGTGTTATTTGCCTTGCTCAGAGGGATAGCCATTTGGGAGATAGGTTCTCATTGCATCCCCCCTTTACTTCTTGATGACGGTTGCCAGGGTGAAAATCGGCAGATACAACGCCAGCAAGATGAACCCTACAATCACACCCAGCACAACCGTCAGCGCAGGTTCCAGCAGCGTTAGAAGGCGGCGCACCATGAATTCAATATCCCGATGGTAGAAGACTGAAATGCGCTGCATCATCTCATCCAGTGCGCCCGACTCCTCTCCCACTTCGATCATGCGCGCCACCATCGGCGGGAATTTGCGGGTCGCCGCCAGTTCGTCGGAGAGTTTGACGCCCTGTTTGACGCGCTCGACCACGCCCGCAATCGCCTCTTGAAACTCCACGTTAGCGGCGACGCGCGCGGAGGTCTGCAGCCCCTCCAACAGCGGCACACCTGCCCGCACCAGCGCGCCCAACGACTCTATGAACCGCGCGATGACAATTTTGCGGCTGAGTTTCCCCAGCAGCGGTAGGCGGAGTTTAAGTCGGTCCAGGAGACTCCTGCCGCGTGGCGTCCGGCTGAAGCGGCGGAATCCCGCAAGGAAAAGAATGATGCCTATGAGGATGACCCACCAGTAGTTGACCGTGAAGTAACTGATATAAATCAGCGTGAGCGTCATCCCGGGTAGTTCCGCGCGGAACTGTTTGTAGACCTTGTCAAACACAGGCACAACAAACAGCAGCATGACGGCAATGACGATTGCCGCCACCACTAAGACGATAATGGGATAAACGAACGCCGCTTTGACCTTTTCGCGCAGTTCCAGTTCGCGCTCGAGGTTTTGCGCCGCTGTCAGCAGGGTTTCTTCCAGAATACCGCCCACTTCGCCTGCCTTGACGAGCGCCACGGATAATTCCGGGAAGATGTGGGGATACCGTTCCATCGCCCGACTGAGCGCGGTGCCGCTCTGAATCTCGCGGCTGATTTCCCCTAAAACCTGGCGGAGACGATCGTTCTCCGTCTGTGCCGCCAGAATCATAAACGCCTCCGCCAAGTCCATCCCCGCGCCGACCATGGTGGAGAGTTGCTGGCTAAAAATCACTAAGTCCGTCAGTTTGACGCCGCGCCGCCGTTCCCACCACTGGGCAAAGTTGACGCCCGGCTTGCTTTCGGCTAAAGCCGTGACAAAGACTCCCTCGTTGCGCAGGATGGCGCGCACCGCCGCGCGGTTGGGTCCTTGCATCACCCCGCGCACCTCGCGTCCCTTGATGTCACGAGCCACGTATTGAAACTGCGGCATGAACGCTTCTAATGGTCAACGGTTAATGGTCGGTGCATTCATTACCCATTGGCTATCAACCATTGACCATGTGACCCCTTGCTCCTATTCCGCGTCAACATAGATCACGCGGAGGATCTCTTCAGGTGTTGTAATCTGTTGCAGCACTTTGCGGATACCGCTGTCGCGCATCGTGCGCAAGCCCTCGGCGATGGCGGCGTCTCGCAGGGCAGCGGACGAGGCGCGGGCGAGGGTCAGTTCGCGCAGAGTGTCGCTCATCTTCATGACCTCATAGACGGCGACGCGCCCGCGATAGCCCGTGCGATTGCACGCCGCGCAGCCCTTGCCGCGCGCAAACCACAGAGGCTCGCCATCCATCTCCTCTGAATTAATGCCCAGTCGCGCGAGCATCGCGGGCGTCGGCTCATACAGCTCGCGGCACGATGAGCACACCACGCGCACCAGCCGTTGGGCAAGAACGCCGATGACGGAGGAAGCAATCAAGAACGGTTCAACGCCCATGTTCATCAAGCGCACGATGGCGCCGGGCGCATCGTTGGTGTGCAGGGTGCTGAAGACAAGGTGCCCAGTGAGGGCAGACTGAACGGCAATTTCCGCCGTCTCGCTGTCGCGGATTTCGCCGACCATAATGACATCGGGGTCTTGGCGCACGATGGTGCGCAGCCCGCTGGCAAAGGTCACGCCGACCTTGGGGTTGACGGCGGTTTGCGTGATGCCGGGTAAGTGGTATTCGACGGGGTCCTCAATTGTGATGATGTTTTTCTCGGGCGTGTTGATGCGGTTGAGCGCACTGTAGAGCGTAGTGCTTTTGCCCGACCCCGTTGGACCCGTGACCAGAATCATACCGTAAGGGCGCGTAATGAACCACTCGAACAGTTCGCGCTCGTCTGGCAGAAACCCAAGGCGGTCAAAGGAACGCTGGATGCTGCTCTTATCCAGCACCCGAATCACGATCTTCTCCCCCAAGACCGTCGGCATGAGGGAGATACGCAGGTCGTATTCTTTGTTGTTATGGGTAATGACGATGCGCCCATCCTGGGGGCGACGACGTTCGGCGATGTTGAGGCGCGCCATGACCTTAATGCGCGAGGCAATCGCCGCCTGATGACACAGGGGAATGGAAAGATGGTCGCGCAGCAGCCCGTCCACGCGGTAACGGATGCGGTAATGCGTTTCTTGCGGCTCCAAGTGAATGTCGCTCACTCGCTGACTCAACGCGCCGTAGATGATGGAGTTGACGAGGCGGACGGTGGGCGAGGCTTCGGCGAGGTCAATGAGTTGGGAGATGGAGAGTTCCTCCTCCGTCTCCGTAGGACGTTCGCTTTCGATGTCGCGGATGGCTTGTTCAGCGTGTTGTCGCACGTCAAAGTAGCGATCAATGGCTTGAAGAATCTCCCGCTCCCAGGCTAAACGCGGAGCGATGCGGTAGCCGGTCAGCAACTTGAGGTCATCTACCACGGCGAGATTGAGCGGGTCCACCATAGCCACTTCTAATGTATTGTCCTCCAGCCGCAGGGGCAGCAAACAGTAGCGGCGGATCATCCACTCCGGAACGAGCGACACGACCTCTGGCGCAATGGGATATTCACTCACGTCCACGTAGGGAATAGATAAAATCTCTTCCAGCACACGCGCGACGTCCTTGGGCTTCGCCAGACCGAGTTCGACTACCACTTGACCCAATCGCGCCCCCTGATGCTTCTGGTGCTGCAGCGCTTCCGCTAATTGGTCACTTGTCAACAGCCCAGCGGCTAACAGACGCTCTCCCAATGGCTTCTTTCTGTCAGTGTAATCGTCCATGGTAGAAATTCCTCCTAAACCCTTGCGTGATGCAAGCACGTCATCCCCTCCCAAGACAGAGGCGCAGACAAAGGTGGAGAGTATCCGACGACAATTGAACTGACTCAACTTTTGCGTTTCGCGCTTCTCTCCCTCCCTCCGCAGAGGATGGCTTCGCTCCACTCGCCACGATAGGCGTTTTCCAAGGAAAGGGTAAAACGCAAAAGTTTAGTAACTGACCTTATTATACAGCCAAGCGGTCTGATGGGAAGGGGACTTTCGTCCCACCGCCGTCCGTTGGGGAGGGGACTTTCGTCCCGATGGGTAAGGCTTATTGTGTCCCCATTCTGATTCTGAGTGATACAGTCACAAAGGGACAAAAAAGACAAAAGTGCCGCCTCTCCTCCTGGTGTGGGGAACTGACGTGTGGCTATGGCGCGCGTCTTGCGCTTCTATCACTTCGCCGATGGTCGTCCCTACCTCACTGCCCAGCAATGCTCCTGCTGCATGGAGGAGGGCGTCATCGCTGATAGCCAAGGACGAGGGAGTCGAACCGCTGCGTGGGAGCGCGCCGGGGTTGCCTTGCTATTGACGCCGCTGCTTCCTGGGGTGTTGGTTGGAGCGTCAAGCGTGCCTCTACTGCTATCGCCATCCAATAAATGCCATGACCACCAGCAAGATGCTGAACAGTGTCCACCCACGCCGACATGGACGACAACCCTCGGAAATGCCCTGTTTGCGCGCCCTGAGATCGCGACCAGTCCGGCGGCGACAGTTGCCCAAATTGCCAGATGTTCGCAGGTGCGCCCGGCGCATGGAGGTTGAAACTGAGGGGGAACCGTTCGTCGTAGTCTTGGAAGATTTGTGAATTGCTTTTTTTGTGTGGGCGGCAGCGAAGCCTATAAGGTTGAATAACGGACGCCCAAGAGAAAATGAACGGGCGCGGATTCCTCCGTCCGCGCCCGTCCGAGTCGTTGGCAGAATAACCTGTTGTTTTTTATGGCTGGCGGGTCTCTCCGCCGCCTGTAAACAGCGTCGCCAGCGGCAGCGTGAAACCGGGCAGCACAGGATCCCCAGTCAGCACATCGCCGACGCGCAAAACGGCAATCGGAGCATCCGGGCGAATGACGTGCACCGTGCGCGTCTGGGGATTGATAACCCACACGACTTGCGTGCCAGCGGCAAGATACTCATCCACTTTCTCCTGCACTTCAGACCAGGTTTCCTCGGGGGAGATGACTTCCACGGCGAGGTTGGGTCCGCCTTCGATCCACGCTCCACGGCGGCGCGCGTCGGCTTGCTCGCGCCAGGTCAGCGACCAGTCGGGAGCACGCACGGTGTCGGGGTCGCGGGCGACGATAAATCCAATTTCGGGGCCCATCACAACACGGTCAGGAGAACCTAAGAAATCTCTGATCTTATAAACGACTTCGTTGACAACCATTCCGTGTTCGGGCTGCACCGGCATATACGTCACCACCTCCCCGCGCACTAACTCCCACCGTCCATCGGGGGCAAAGTCAGCCGCTTCCTCAGCCGTGAGAAGTCGTGCGGTAGGAGTTGCTGTTGCCATTGTCATCACCTCGCTTCTCTCGACGCTGATTATAGCGTGGGGTGCGCAGAGAAGTCAAGCGTCTGACGCCCCAGCGAAAATGGACGGGCGCGGATTCCTCTGTCCGCGCCCGTCCACCCCATCAGCGGTATCACATCCTCACTGCACCGCCCCCGCCTGCACGCCGCTCGGGCTGGGCGCGGGCATCGCGCCAGCATCGCCCTTGCCGCCGACGAAGCCCATGATGTTGTTGCGCAAGTAGGCGCTGAGTTTTCCCTCGTTGGCTCGTTGCTGCTGCGCGAAGAGGTTGCGGGCTTGGTCTTTGAAGGGCGGTGCGGTGATGGGATTGGTCTCTGTCAGACCGCTGTAACGCCTAACGGTCTGAAACAGAAACCGGAGTAGAAAGGAACGGTCTAACGCGCGGCGTTCGCCCGTCGCTCGGTCGGTGTAGTCAACGGGCAAGAAGATTTCGTACTTGATATAATGCGCCATCAGCGTTTTGTCCTTTGGGGCTTTTTGTTATCAGGCTGCCAGTTGTCCAGCACCTTGTATGGAATCTTCTGTTCGTCCAGCACGCGCAGGGTGCTTTCGGGAACATGGTAAACGTGCATCTGTGTCGTGGGGACAAAAGTGCCTGCGAACAGGATCGCTTCAAATCCTTTTAATACTGCTGAAACAACTGCCCCCACTCGGTCTTTTCCAGAAACTCCTTCGCCCGGCGGGAGCCGGTCTTCGTCCAGAAGAACACGTTGTAATAAAGGTGTGACGCCCAGAACGACCAGACCTGAAGAACGGGCGTGCGCAGCAGAAATTTCTCGAACGGCTTGAGGACGCCGTGATAAATCAACTTCTGCCCCCAGCTGGCGAAGGTGTCGCCGACATAGTAGCCGAGGTTGACACCGGAGATGTCCTCGCCGATGACCTCAATCTCCTGCGGATCGCCGACACCCAAGCCGCGCTCGTGCGCGAGGCGGATGAACTTGAGGCTCATGGGGTCGAAGCCCATCATCTTCGCCGCAATCGCATCAATGGCTACCTGGTCAGCCGAGGCCAGCAAGTAATTCGTGATGGCTGGCTCCATCGCCCGCGGACCTGGACCTTTGCCCGACACACTACCGTCCATGACGGCGAATAAACCGGGGTGGATCTCGCGTTGAATGGCGAGCAAGTCCACCAGCGTCTCGTGAATGACCGAGTGCGTGTAGTGGCGGTTCTCCCGCAGCAAGCCACCGAAGGCGTTTTTCATCGCGCCCGTTGTCCCTGTGAAGACGTGGGTCTTCATCGTCGGCATGTGCAGGGCGTTCTTGCCAATGAACAATTTCGGAATGGTGATGCCTTCAGGGAATACTTTGTCGAGCACCAGCATCTCCGCCTGCGGCTGATAAATTACCCACTCCACCGACGGCTCCCATAGCCAGACGAAATCGAAGCCGTATTTCTGCGCGACGTGGGTGTGCTTGTTCGCCACCGCGCCTTTCTTCGCGTCCACAACGACTGTGCGGTTCTGCGCGGGGATGAGACTCCTTAAATCATAACCGTCTTCGAGCATCGTCTTGACGACGCCCTCCAACTGCCACGGCGTCGTCGAGCAGGCGGGATAGAACTTGTCCCATGAGATGTTGATTTTGAGGATGGTCGGGTTTGCCTTGGGCAGAATGCGCTGATAGTTCAGCATCCGCATCAGGCGGGCGTAATCTTCTAACACCGTTTGCGGCGAGGTCTTGACCACCGCCACCTTGCCCAGTATATAATCGCCGCGCACCGCGTCCGTCTGCGTTGCGACGTCCGCGCCGCGAATGGTTTCGTAACTGATTGCCATGACACCTACCTCTTCTCTCTTTTGACGACGCCCAAGCCCGGACGGTCAGGCAGAACCAATTTCCCCGCTTCCACCGTGGCGCCCTCATACGGGTCGTTGGTGATGAGTAGGTTGCCGTCCAAATCCGCGTAGTCCACTGTCGGACTCAGGTGCGCCGCCGCCGTGATGGCAACGGAGGACTCGACCATGCAGCCGAGCATGACCTTCAGGTCGAACGTCCGCGCCGCGTGAATCATCTTCCACGCCTCGCGCAGCCCGCCGCACTTCATCAGTTTGATGTTGATGCCGTCCACGCAGCCGACGAGGCGCGGAATATCGGCGGACGTCACGCAACTTTCGTCCGCGAAGATCGGTAAGGGACTCGCTTCTTTGACCAGACGCAAGCCTTCCAAATCGTCGGGCGGCAAGGGCTGTTCCACGAACTCCACGTTGCAATCCGCCAACCGCTTCACCCACCGCAGCGCTTCCTCGCGCGTCCAGCCGGCGTTGGCGTCTACGCGGATGACCTTGTCGGTTGCCGCTCTCACGGTTTTGAGAATCTCCTCATCGCGGGGCGTTCCCAATTTGATTTTGAGGACGGGATACGCGGCGGCTTCCGCAATTTTCTCCGCGATGACTTCGAGGCGGTCAATGCCAATCGTGAAGGAAGTGAGGGGGGTTCCGTTCTTGTCCAGCCCGAGCAGGGCGTAGAGCGGCAGCCCGGCGCGCTTGCCTAAGGCGTCGTGCAGGGCTACGTCCACCGCCGCCTTCGCGGACGGATGGCGCGGCAGCAACTCGTTCATGCGCCGCACGGCAACCTCAATCGGCGGGTTCTCTTCGATGACGGGGCGGAACGCCTCCAACGCCGCCAACACGGTTTCAACGGTATCGCCGTAATAACTGGACGGCGACGCCTCCCCCACCCCGCCGTTCGCCTCCAGCAGCACAATCGGTCGCACGCGCATCGCCTCCCTGCGCGCGATCTGGAAGGGATGACGGAGGTGGAGGTCGAAGACGCGGGAGGAGAAAGACATGCGAGGTTCATGGGTTCATGGGGTTCATGGGTTCATGAACCCCATGAACTCTTTTTAGCCGCCTGCAATGGCTGGCACGATGCTGATTTCATCGCCGTCTTTGAGAGGCGTGTCCAAGCCCTGCAGGAAGCGCACGTCCTCCTCGTTGGCGTAGATGTTGACAAAGCGGCGCAGTTGCCCGTCTTCGGTGCAGAGACGCTCTTTGATGCCGGGAAACTGGCGCTCCAAATCATCCACGCACGCGCCGACGGTCGCGCCCTCGCACGTGACTTCTGCCTGATTGTTGGTCAGTTTTTGCAGGGGAGTCGGGATGCGAACCAAAATGGCCATGCTTGAAAAACCTCTTCCGTCGTGCGTCTTACGCATTGCGTCTTGGGTCATGCGTGAGCCTACCACTGCGCCCTCTGCAGACGCAAGACGCAATACGCTTCACGCCCGCACGACCTGTTCAAACTCCGCAAAATGCGGCTCTATCGTGACGGGTTTGCTCATCGAGCCGTTCAGTGCTTCTTGGGTTTTGAAGCCGCTGCCGGTGACGTAGGTAACGACCAGTTCATCGGGGTCAATCTTCCCCTGCGCCACCAACTTCTTCAACACGCCGATGGTCACGCCGCCTGCCGTCTCGGTGTAAATACCCTCCATTTCCGCGAGCAGGTAAATGGCTTCCAAAATCTCCGCGTCAGAGACCATTTCAGCGCTGCCGCCGGTGGAGCGAATGGTCTGCAGCGCGTAGTAGCCATCGGCGGGGTTGCCAATCGCCAGCGACTTGGCGATCGTGTCCGGCTTGACGGGTTTGACGGCATCCCAGCCGCGCTGGTAAGCCGTTGCCACCGGCGCGCAACCTGCCGCTTGCGCGCCAGAGATTTTCGTAGGCGCCTCCGCAATCAATCCGACTTTCACCAATTCTTGCAGCCCCTTGTAAATCTTGGTGAGCAGCGAGCCGGAGGCGATCGGGACGACCACGTGGTCAGGGGCACGCCAACCCAATTGCTCGACGGTTTCAAACGCGAGCGTCTTGGAGCCTTCCGCGTAATAGGGGCGAATGTTGACGTTGACGAACGCCCAGCGATAGCGGTCGGAAATCTCGCTGCACAGGCGATTGACGTCGTCGTAGTGACCGTGCACAGCGATAACGTTCGGGCGATAGACGAGCGACCCTGTGATTTTCGTCGGCTCCAAATCGGCGGGGATGAAAACGTAGCACCTCAGCCCCGCCCGCGCCGCGTGCGCCGCGACCGCGTTGGCGAGGTTGCCCGTGGAGGCGCACGCCACCGTGTCAAAGCCGAACTCCAGGGCCTTGCTCAACGCCACCGACACCACGCGGTCCTTGAACGACCACGACGGGTTCGCGGTATCGTTCTTGACGTAAAGGTGGTGCAGCCCCAGATACCTACCCAGCCGCTCGGCTTTGACCAACGGCGTGTAGCCCGCGTTGAGGTCAACGAGACGTTCCCCCTCCACGGGTAGCAACGCCTTGTAGCGCCAAATACTGCGCGGGCCAGCGGCGATGGTCTCTCGCGTGATGGAGGCGGCGATCAGGTCGTAGT
>JANWYM010000159.1 GCA_025055355.1 Abditibacteriales bacterium | reverse complement strand
TGCTCGCCTTGCCCCTGCTCGCCTTTGCTTTCCAGCATGACCCGTCTGGAAGGGGCGTGCAGGCGGAGGCCTCTCTTGGGCGCGTCGGCGATGACTTTCATCAGCACCGACTCAATGGGTGCAGGCTGAGTGATTTTCTGAGAGGTTTTCGGAGGCGGGGAGCCCGAGGGTTCCTGCGACGGCGCGGGAGGGCGTCGGGATGAGAAAATACTCCCGCTGAGAACGCCCACCATCAGTCCACCTAAGAGCAAAAGGATGAAGGTCATCTGCACGACGCGACTGCGCATCACGTCCACGACCGGCTGGAAGGCGCTGAGGAGGTTCTCGATGCGGGAATAGTCCACTGTCGGACGCGATTCCGCCGCCCTGTCGGTCAACGGTTTCGACGCCGTCCCCATCCGCACCCCAACGACGGTGATGGCATCGTCGGTTTCGCGGTCTTTTGCCATCTGCACCAACTGCTCGCATGCCCGTTGCAGGGACGACGACAGCGACAGCGTGCGTCGCACGTCCTCCTCCGTCACCCGCTTCGTCAGCCCATCAGAACATAGCAGCAGCACATCCCCTTCGCGCAGGGTGTTCGTGAGCAGGTCTGGCTCCACCGTCGAGCGCATCCCCACCGCCTGCGTCAAGCGGTCGCGGAACGGTGAATGACGGGCCTCGGCGGCAGTCATTTCTCGCTGGCGCACTTGCTCGGCGATCCACGAGTGGTCGCAGGTGAGTTGCCGAATCCGCCCGTCACGAAAAAGGTAGGCGCGGCTGTTACCGACGTGGCTGATGTAGTAGCGGTTGCCCCGAACGACGGCGAAGGTCAGCGTCGTGCCAACGTGCGGTCCCGCCACACCGTTGCCCGCATGATAAATGAGGTCATTGACATACTCGGTGACGATGCGCAGAAACAGTTCCAGGTCGCGGTCACGAATCCGCCGGTAGCCCGCTGACCCCGCCTCCGGCGAAACAAAACTCCGCACCACCGCCTTCACCGCCAACTCACTTACCGGGGTGTCGTTGACCATCGCGCTGCGACTATCTGCCACCGCCAGCAGGGCGTTTATCTTCCACGGATTGTCCGCCGACTCCTCCACGACGGAGGCGCAGTAGGTATCTCCGTTGAAAGCCTGCTCCTTGCCCACGTCGCTGCTGGCGCCAACTTCTACGGAAAACGCAGCGGGCATGTTCGGGATGCTCCTCTCCCACCATGATCAATGCGAGATATCGCTCGCTGGGCTGTGAGTATACAGAAAAACATCCCATTTGTCAAACGGCGTGGAGATGCGCTAAACTGACACCGTTGCTGACATCCCCTCCTCTCTCCCCGACGGCAACGCCTGTCGTGACGAGTGCAGCGCAACGACAAGCAGTCTACCGGCGGGGGTGGCTTCCCTCTGCTCGCCATGACGGGCATTCCCATCGGGGGAGGGGGAAAGCAATGACGGCAACCGCGTCACGCTCGATGTGATTACGTCAGCGCCAATCTCTCAGGCGCGACGGGACCTTTATCCCAAACGACAGGGAAATACTTGCCCGCCAAAATCTCCCCGGGCGCCACCTCGACACGCACGTCCATCGGATGCCGCCCGCGCGGCACGAAGCGGGTGTGACCGGGCATGTAGTGCACGGCGATGGCGCGGCGCGGGTGGGGGCTGGGGTTTTTGGGGCTGCCGTGCCACGTCAGGCAGTGGTGAAACTCGCAATGTCCTGCTTTGACCTCCAACGGTTCCGCGACCACGCGCGCGCCAGCGGGCAGTTGCGCGGGGTCGTAGATCGGGTCAAAGCCCTCTTCGGGCGTGCGCAAGCCCTTGTGAATACCCCAGCGGTGGCTGCCCGGCACCATCCACAGACAGCCGTTTTCCACCGTTGCGTCGTCAAGCGGTATCCATGCGGTCACGAGGTCAGCGGGTTCCAGAATCGGCCAGGCGGGGTAGTCCTGATGCCACCCCGTGTAAGTCCCTACGCCCGGCGGCTTGTATTGAATCTGGTCGTGCCACACCCGCAGCACCTCCGCGCCGCACAACTGCGCCGCCATCGTGGTGATGAGAGGATTGTAGATATGGTGAAAATAGCGTTCCTCCGCCTCCCAGATGTTGACAATCTGAATAACTACCGCGTTGGCGAACACGCGCGGCGCGGCGTCCCCCTGTGCATCGCCGTCCGCATAGATATCCCCTCCCGCGAGGTTGCGCAGCAGTTCGGGTTTGCGCTCTGTCTTCCCCGCCATCACACGATCCAATCCCTCACGTAACCCTTCCACCTGTTCGTCCGTCAGCACGCGCCCGACATTGATGAAACCTCGTTCATTGAACTCTCGGATTTGTGATTCGGTCAGCATACCTTATCCTCTGAAAATCGTCCTCGTCGTCGTCCTCGTGCTCGAACTCCAAAAACGACCGACGACGAGGACGAGGACGATTCTCATACGGCGTGGTGCCGATGAAATCGGCATGAACAGCTCCTTCCAAACGGTCGCCCTCCCGGAGCCTCGCTCTCCCAGAGCCTCGCCCCCGCTCTGCGGTGCGGGGCTCCTGCTGCGGCGATTTTCCTGCAACGGGTCTGGAGTCCCCAACTTCGAAACCTGAGCAACTCCCTTAAACAACGGAGACGCGGGAAAGTTTCGCGGGGTGGAAAGTTCATGCTCGCGTTTGCCGCTTTGTCAGTCCCCCCGTGATGCGATATAATCTCTCCCACCAAATCGCATCGGAGGGAACAACTATCATGGGCAAATTAGACGGCAAAATTGCCATCGTCACCGGCGCCAGTCAGGGCATCGGCAGAGGGATCGCGCGCGGGCTGGCGCAAGAGGGCGCCAACGTCGTGTTGGCGGCACGGAACGTGGAGGGCTTGCAGCGCACGGCGGAGGAGGTGCGGGCAACGGGCGCGCAGGCGTTGGTCGTGCCGACCGACGTGACGGACGAAGGGCAGGTGGAAAACCTCTTTGCCCGCACGATGGAGACGTTCGGGCGGCTGGACGTGCTTTACAACAACGCGGGGGTGTTCGACGGTGGGGCGATTGATGAACTGACGTTGGAGACATGGGAGAAGGTCATGGCGGTCAACCTGCGCGGTCCGTTTCTCTGCACGCGGGCGGCGTTCCGCATCATGAAGCAGCAAGGGGGCGGGCGCATCATCAACATCGCCAGCATCTCCGCCTGGCGCGTGCGCCCGCACATGGCGCCTTACAGCACCAGCAAGCACGGCTTGTGGGGGCTGACGCAAACCACCGCCCTCGAAGGACGCCCCTACAATATCTCGTGCAGTTGCCTCTGCCCCGGCAACGTCCTGATTGAACGCCGCGCTGCCCGCACGCGCCCCCAAGACCAAGAACCGATGATGACCGTGGACGAGATCGCCTCCGTCGCGGTGTTCATGGCGACCCTGCCGCCGCACGTCAACATGCTGGAGGCGATTGTGCTGCCCGTGCAGCAACTTTACGTGGGGCGGGGATGACATCCATGCCCGAACTTCCCGAAGTCGAAACCATCCGTCGGGACTTGGAAAAAGCACTCGTCGGTGCCACGATCGTCAAAGTCTGGGTCAGCCCGCGCTGGGCGCGCCTGGCGCACGTGGAATTTCCCGGACACCGCGCGTTCCGTCGGCGCGTCGTCGGGCGACGCATCGAACGCCTCGAACGGCGCGGCAAATATCTTATCTTCTGCCTCGACAGCGGCTACCTGATTTTTCATCTGGGCATGAGTGGGCAACTATTAATCAATCCACCCTCCGTCAAACATCGGCACGCTCTTTTGACCTTCGCCGATGGTCGTGCGCTCTGCTTCGTTGACCCGCGCACGTTTGGCGAACTTCGCGCCGTGTCAGATTTGTCGGAGGTGCCGGGTCTGCGCCAGATGGGACCGGAGCCGTTCGATGCGACTTTGACGTGGCGTCAACTCGCGGACGTTCTGCGAAAGAAGCGCGTCAAAGTCAAAGCCGCTTTGCTCGACCAGCGTGTGATGGCGGGCATGGGAAACATCTACGCCGACGAAGCGCTGTTTGAGTCGGGCGTCCACCCAGAGCGACGCTGCACGACCCTGACGGACGACGAAGTGCGCCGCCTGCTGCGCGCCGTGCGCCACGTGCTGCGCCATGCCATTGCCAGTCGCGGCACGACGTTGCCCGATTCGCGCTACCGCGATGCCTTCGGACAAGCAGGCGGACACCGCCCCAAAGTCTACGGGCGCGCTGGCGAGCCCTGCGTCCGCTGTGGGGCGACAATTAGACGCGGCGTCATGAGCGGGCGGAGTTTCCATTACTGTCCGCAATGTCAGGGATGACGGCAACCGCGTCCCTTTTGTTGAGGTTACTCGTTACAAACCGTGCGCGTGGCGCGTGGCTTTGACGGCTTCGAAGAACGTTTCCACGAACGACGGGTGGGCGTGAATGGTGGCGAGGAGTTCGTTCACCGTGAGACCGGCTTTGAGGGTCAGCACGCCTGCGGCGACGAGGTCGACGGCGCGCGCGCCGATGATGTGGACGCCGATGACTTGCTCTGTCGGTTCAGACACAATCACTTTGACGAACCCTTCGCGCTCCCCGGCAATGAGAGCGCGTTCGTTGAAGCGGAAGCGCGCCAGTCCTGTGCGGATGGCGCGCCCCTGTTCCTGCGCCTGTAACTCGGTTAAGCCGACGGAGGCAATTTCGGGGCTGGTGTAAAGACAGCGCGGCACGCCTTCGCGCTCGATGCGGCGGTCGCCGCCCATCGCGTTTTCGCCCGCGACGATGCCTTCGGCGGCGGCGAGGTGCGCCCAGCCGTCACCGCGCAAAACGTCCCCCACCGCGTAGATGCCTTTGACACTCGTGCGCAAGTGGTCGTCCGCCATAATGCGCCCCGCCTCGATGCGCACGCCGACCGCTTCCAGTCCCAGATGGGCAATGTTGGGTTTGCGTCCCGCGACCGCCAGAACTTTGGCGGCGACGACCTCGCCAGGACCGTTCAGCCCCTCGAAGAAAACAACTTTCTGCTTCTCGTAGTCGGCGATGCCGACAACCTTCGCGTTGAGGCAGAGGCGGACGCCGCTCTCCTCCAGCAGGCGCGTCATCTCCTTGCTGATGTCCTTGTCCTCCGTCGCCAAGATGCGGGGCAGGACTTCGACGAGAGCGACCTGCGCTCCCAGTTGAGCGAACAAGTAAGCGAACTCCACGCCGACGTATCCGCCGCCCAACACGACGAGACTGGACGGCAGTTCCTCCATCTCCCACACGTTATCGGAGGTCAACACGCCTGCCCCATCCCCGCCGGGCACGGGCGGCGGCGCGGGCGAGGAACCCGTCGCCACAATCACGCTGAGGGCTTTGAAGCGCTCTACCTTCCCATCGCGCAGTTCCACCTCGACGACGTGCGGCTCCACCAATCGCGCCCGCCCGCGTGCCACCTGCACGTGGTGGTCGCCCGCGAACAACTCCCACGCTGCCCGCCACTGGCGCACGAGGCGCGCCTGCCGCCTCATCATGCGGTCAAACAGCGGGCGGATGTGCCGCACCTCCACGCCGAAATCCTCCGCGTTCTCCAGCCAGCGCAACAGGTTGACGCTGTCCAGCAGCGCCTTGGACGACACCCCGCCGCGATTGACGTGCGCCCCCCCCAAATCGTCTTTCTCAACCAGCAGCACCCGCCCGCCCAACTCCGCGACGCGCACCGCCGCCGCGTAGCCGCCCGGTCCGCCCCCGATCACTACCACGTCAAACGCGCGCGACTTGGGGGCTTCAACCGGCTGCGGCTTCTCCTGAACCGCGTCGGCTTCCTCGGCCAGTTCACTTTCAACGCCAACCGCTTCCCGCGTTTTCGTGGGCGCTTCGACTGCGTTGTGGGCGTCTTTGGGCATGTTCATCAATGACCACTGATCACTGACTCCTGACCATTAACCTGTGGTCAGTGGTCAGAGGTTATTTGTTATTCATTTTCGCCTGCACGCGGCGGAGATTGTTGAGGGCTACCGCGTCCGTGGGATTTTCCTTGAGCACGAGTTGCCACACATCCACACAGGCTTGGAGGTCACCAGCGCGTTCGCAAGCGTGCGCCCAACTGCGCTTGACGGTCACGGGCGCCTCCTTGAACTGTGCGGCGCGGGCGAAGTAGATGCGGGCTTTGTCGTATTGCTTGATGGACAGGTAGTATTGCCCCGCCTCGGCGTAGAGGTCGTAAACGTTCGGGTTGTAGAGCATGCCGCGCTCGAGCACCTCCACCGCGCGCGCGTGGTATCGTTGCGCTTCGTCTTTCTTCCCCTCCTGTTCCGCGCTCACCGCCAGGCTCCAGAGTAGCCACCAGGAGACCTCGTAGGCTTCGAGAAAGTGGGGGTCTAAAATCATGATGAGCCGCCAGCAGTTGAGCGCGCCCTCGTAGTCGCCATCATGATAATATTTATCCGCTCTCCGATACATCCACCTCACAACGTCTTCGTTGATGTTCTCAGGCGTGTCGTGGAGGCGTGGGGCAGGAGCGCGCGGCGGTCGGGAGGGCGCGTCGTCCTCCTGAGCGAACGCCCAACCACTGAAACAAACCAGTAGGCAAATGACCATCCTCATCGTCCGCATGGGTCTCACATCCTTTGTTCTGGCGACGAACGGGTTGCGGGCTGCGCGTCCTCCGCCGCCCACGCTTGAAGCCCGTCGCCTGCTTGAAGGCTATTCTAACTGTTTTTGAAGAGAGGTGCAAGGTGTAAGATGTGCCGGCTGGAAGCCTGCGCTACGCGTTGGCGCGCGCGGCGGCTAACTCACTCACGGCGTCCTCGACGACGCGCAGCAATCGTTGCCCGCGCAGCACAGCGGTGCGGAAGGCAATGCCGTCCGAACGCACTGAGATGGCGTTGAGCACCTCCTTCGGGTGCTTGTGGGACAGGGCGCGGTAAAGGCGAACGATTTCCCCGTCCGTGAGGCGGGCGTAGGAGAAGAACTTGATAACCACGCACTGCCGCTCCTGTTGCACGATGCCGCTGAGCCCAGCGTGGTAGCACTGCACGCGCATCCGCAGTAAGCGCAGGAGGTTCTGCGCCGCCAGCGGCAGCACGCCGTAGCGGTCGCGTAGTTCTTCGGCGATGGTGTCCACGTCCCCCACGGTCTCCACGTTCGCCATTTTGCGATACATCGCCAAGCGGTGCTCCAAACTCTCGATGTAACTCTCCGGGAGAAACGCTGGCACAGGCAGGTCCACCTCGGGCAGATGAATCCTCTGCGGCACGGGTTCGTGGCGGATTTCTTGGATGGCTTCTTGTAACATCTCAACATACATCTCGTAGCCGACCGCGCTGATGTGACCGCTTTGCTGCACCCCCAACAGATTGCCCGCGCCGCGAATCTCCAAGTCGCGCAGGGCGATCTTGAACCCGCTGCCCAAGTCGGCATATTCGCGGAGGGCTTCAAACCGCTGCTCGGCTTCGGGTGTAAGTTTCTGCGCGCTGAAGAAAAAGTAAGCATACGCCTGCCGGTGCGACCGCCCGATGCGCCCCCGCAACTGATACATCTGCGCCAAGCCCAACAACTCGGCGCGCTCGACGATGAGCGTGTTAGCGTTCGGCACGTCCAAACCGTTCTCGATGATGGTGGTGCACACCAGCACATCCACCTTGCCGTCGAAGAAGTCCATCATGACCTCCTCGAGTTTGTCTTCGTTCATCTGCCCGTGTGCGATGGCGACACGAGCGTGGGGCAGCAGTTTTCGGACGCGCTCAGCGACGCGCTGGATGTCCTGCACGCGGTTGTAAAGGTAGAACACCTGCCCGCCCCGCTCCAACTCGCGCTGCATCGCCTGCCGCGCCACGCCCTCGTTGAAGCGCATCACGTAGGTGCGGATCGGCATGCGCCCTTCGGGCGGGTCTTCGATGAGGCTCATCTCGCGCAAGCCGCTGAGGGCCAGATGCAAGGTGCGGGGGATGGGCGTCGCTGTCAGGGTCAACACGTCTACCGTTTTGCGCAATTGCTTCAGATGCTCCTTCTGCAGGACACCGAACCGCTGCTCCTCGTCCACAACGACCAACCCCAAGTCCTTGAACTTGCAGTCCGGCGACAGAATGCGGTGGGTGCCGATGAGGATGTCCACCGCGCCGAGTCGCGTTTCGTCGAGGATGGCTTTTTGTTCTTGCGGGCTGCGGAAGCGACTGAGCATCTCGACGCGCACGGGATAGGGCGACAGCCGCTCGCAGAAGGTGTTGTAATGCTGCTGCGCGAGAACCGTAGTCGGGCAGAGCACAGCGACCTGCTTGCCGTCCTGCACCGCTTTGAACGCGGCACGTATGGCGACCTCGGTTTTGCCGTAGCCGACGTCGCCACACACGAGGCGGTCCATCGGCTTGGGCGTTTCCATGTCCGCTTTGACTTCCTCAATCGCCTTGAGTTGATCGG
>JANWYM010000158.1 GCA_025055355.1 Abditibacteriales bacterium | reverse complement strand
GGTTGGCAGGTTCAACGTTTCAACCTGCCAACGTGCCAACCTGCCAACCTGCCAACGTGCTAACGTGCTAACGTTCCAACGTGTCAACGTGCCAACGTCTCACTGCCCCGCCATCAAATTCATCTGGAAAATCGGCAGCAGCATCGCCATAATGATACCAGCGACGAGACCGCCCATCCCCAAGATAATGACTGGCTCCAACAGGCTCAACAGACTTTTCATCGTGCTATCCACCTCCACGTCGAAGGTGTTAGCGACCGTATTCAGCACGCCGTCCAAATCGCCCGTCTGCTCGCCGACGCCGAGCATCTGCACGAGCAGCGGGGGGAACAATCGCGTGGCGCGCAAAGATTCAGCGAGGTGTTCCCCCTCGCGCACACGGGCGCGGGCTTCCTCCACCGCCCGCGCCAGCACCTCATTGCCCAACACGCCGCGCACGACCTCCATTGCGTCCAGAATCGGCACACCGCCGCGCAGCAAGGTGCTTAAGGTCCGCGCCAGTCGCGCCACCGCCATTTTGTGCCAGAGTTTGCCCAGGATCGGGACGCGCAGTTTGAGGCTATCGAGATGGAAGCGACCCCGCGGCGTCCTCCCATACTGGCGCACCCCGAAGACGATCAGCGCGGCGATGCCGAACATGAGCCACCAGCGCGCCTTGACGAAATCGGATATCGTCATCAGCACCTGCGTCGGCAGCGGCAGGGCTTGGTTCATCTCCTCAAAGACCGTCTTGAACTGCGGGATGAGGAACGTGATAAGCGCGGCGACTGCCCCGGTGCCGACCACGACGAGCAGGATGGGATACGCCAACGCCGAGCGAATCTGCGTCCGTCGCGCCTGCTCTTTTTCCAGCAGATCCGCCAGCCACTCCAACACCCCCGGCAACTCCCCGCTGGCTTCGCCCGCCCGCACCATATTGACGTAGAGCGGAGAGAACACGCGGGGATGCGCCCCCAACGCCTCGTGGAGGGTGCTACCTGCCTCCACATCGCTGCGGGCTTTCATCAGCGTCTCTTTGAGTTTAAGGTTCTCGGTGTGGTCAATGAGGGCGGAGAAACTGGCGATGATGGGCAAGCCGCCTTTGACGAGGTTCGCCAACTGGCGGCTAAACACCGCCATATCGTGAGTCGAGATGCGCTGGAACAGCGGGGCGCGTTTTCTCTCTTTCCCCTCCGCGTCGGGCTGCGTCCCCACCGCTGCGACCGCCGCCTCCGCCCCGTTGCGGCTGACGAGCGTCACCTGCGCCGGGAACTGCCCCAGTTGCCGAATCCGCGCGATCGCGTCCTTCTGATTATCTGCCGTCAGTTGCCCGGAGACCTTTTTCCCGTTGCTATCTACGGCGACGTAACTGAACGTTGGCATCTACGCTTTTCTGCCACCGCAGAGGACGCAAGGAGTGCGGAAGATTGCAAGCATCCGCTGACCGTCCTATACGTCCTCGGCGGTGAATCCTTCCCGTGTCCTACCGGACGCGGTTCAGTGGATTGCTTCCTCAATGATTAGAACACAGCAGCGCGTCAAAACTTGCAAAACCCATCAAATCTCCACTCCCTGCAACACGCGCTCGTCCTCGCGAGTGACGCGGGTGACCTCCTCGATGGTGGTGAGCCCCATCTCCACCTTCTCCATCCCATCGCGCAGCATCGTTTTCATCCCGCGCTTGATAGCGGCGTCGGCGATCTCGCCGGCGGTAGCGCGGTTGACGATCATCGTGCGGATATCATCATCCAGCAGCAGGAGTTCAAAGATGCCGGTGCGCCCCCAATAGCCGGTGAACTTGCACTCCTCACAGCCCTTCCCACGACGCCGATTGCTGGGGGCGGGCAACCCGTGCCCCGCGCTCATGAGCGGTTTAGCGGGCTCAGGCTGAGCGCAGGACTCGCACACGCGGCGCACGAGCCGCTGCGCGAGGACCGCCTCCATCGAAGACGCCACCAGGAACGGCTCGATGCCCATATCAATCAAGCGCGTGATCGCCCCGGCGGCATCGTTCGTGTGGATCGTGCTGAACACGAGATGTCCTGTCAGCGCGGCGTGGATGGCAATCTCCGCCGTCTCCACGTCGCGGATCTCGCCGACCATGATGATGTCGGGGTCTTGGCGCAAGATAGAGCGCAGCCCGTTAGCAAAGGTCAGCCCGATTTTCGGGCGCACGTGAATCTGATTGATACCGTCCAGCTGGTATTCGACCGGGTCCTCGATCGTGATGACCTTCTTCTCAACGGAATAGGTCTCGCGCAGGGCGGCGTAAAGCGTCGTCGTTTTACCGCTGCCTGTCGGACCCGTGACGAGGATAATCCCGTGTGGGATCTTGATGATGCGGCGGAACTTCGCCAGCGTATCAGGCAACATACCCAACTCCTCCATGCCGAACAGCACACTGGTCTTCTCCAGAATCCGCATCACCACCGACTCACCGAACAGCGTCGGCACGGTGGACACGCGCAGGTCCACCTCCTTGCCCGACACCCGCAACTTGATGCGCCCGTCCTGGGGCAAGCGGCGCTCGGCGATGTCCATGTTGCCCATGATCTTGATGCGCGACACCACGGCGGCTTGCAACCGCTTGGGAGGCGCAGGCACCTCGTGCAGCACCCCATCAATGCGGAAGCGCACCCGCCAACCGCGCTCGAACGGCTCGATATGAATATCGCTGGCGCGGTCTTGGATCGCCTGTCGCAGCATCATATTGACCCACTGAATGACGACCGCTTCCTTCGCCATCCGCTGCAGGTCACCGATTTCAGTCTCATCCTCTTCCAGCACCTCGATATCCTCGCCGCCGCCGTGCGCCTCCTCCATCATCCGCTGCATGTAATGTTTCTCAACGAGGCGGCGAATCTCCGACGGGCTGGCGAGCACGGGTTCGACGAAAAGCCCCGTCGCAATGCGCACGTCATCAATCGCCGCGAAGTTGAACGGGTCGCCGACGGCGACACGGATCTTACCGTTGCTCGCCGTCAGCGGCAGGGCTTGATGACGATACGCTAAGTCGGCGGGCAATCGCGCCACGGCGTCGCTCTCCACCATGCGCTCCGTCAGGCGCACGTAGGGGATGCGCAACTGCTCCGCCAGCGCCATGAGAACGTCCTCAATTGTGCAGGACTCGTTCTCCACCAAAATCTCGCCTAACAGTTTGCCCGTCTCCTGCTGCCGTTGCAGCGCGGCGTTCAGTTGCGCCTCGGTGATGACGCCTCTTTCGAGCAGGATCTGACCTAAGGTTGGTGATTGGTTCACAGCAACGCATAGTCAACGCGTCAATGGGTTCATCGGCTCCTTGACGCCCTGACCACAAAAGCAATGCTCTACTGAGGGGCTGATGGGTGAGTCGAGGGACTTCCCCCACTCAAATCCACCAGCCAAATCTCCGGCAAACTTTCCAGCCGCTCAATGCGCGCGCGCGCTGGCGCCAAGCCGAGCAGCCGCTTCGTCAGGATGAGCAGCCGCGTCCCTTGCGGCGACCAGAGGGGCGCGAACTCGCCCCCGCCGACGGTGAGCGGCTCGGCTTGTTTCGTCTCCAGGTCAATCGTCCAGACGCACCGCCGCTCGACGCCCGGCTGGGCGGTAAAGTTGACGCGCACGAACGCCAGCCGCTTGCCGTCGGACGACCACGCCGGTTCGGTGTCCAGATGAATCTCCCGCGCGGCAAGGGGGAAAACCGTCTGCAAAAGCATCCGGCGCGCGCTGCCGTCCGACGGGTTCGCCCCCGCGGAACTCTGGGCGGAGAACGCCGCGCGCACTTTGTCAAACGCCTCGTTCACCGCCGCCGACGCCTGCACCGCCGTTTCCGTCAACGAGATACGCTGGGTGCCGTCGGCGTTGATGACGCACAGGGCGGACAGGTTGAAGACCAGCCCCTTGTCGGTGCGCACATGCACCGCCGCTGCCGGTCCCCGCCACGGCTCCAAGAAGAAGGCGATGTTCAACCAATCGTTGTCCTGTTCAGCGGGAGGGGGGAGCGTGCAGACGTAGGCGATGCGCTTGCCATCCGGTGACCAGCGCGGCATGGAGCACATTCCCTCTTTGGTCAGCGGCAGCGGCTCCTCGCCTTCCGCCGAGATGCGCCAGATGTCCCAGCGGGGTGGCTTGCCCTCCTCGCGCTCGCGCACCGTGCAGGTGAGATATTTCCCGTTGGGCGCCCAGACGGGTTCGCCCACGACGTTGCCCGGAAAAATCTCGCGTATCTTGCGCGCCGGCAGCGTCAGCAGCCACAGCGACGGCTCGCGGCGACCGGTCTGGTATTTGACAAACGCGATGCGCTTGCCATCGGGCGACCAGCGCGGCGCGAACAGGCGGAGCGTTCGCGTGTCCTCGGCACGGACGAGCGGCGTGACCTGCACCTTCAACGGCGTTGCGGTGACGTCGCCCTCGACCATCCACAGCCCGCCATCGTTGCCCACAAACGCGATGCGGTAGTTGCCGTTCTCTGCGACCGGCGACCAGTCCACATGCCGCATCTCCCGGAACCATCGCGGCGTCGGGCGCGCGGGGGGCTGCGCGTTCGGCGGACTCACCCGGACGTGCCGCGCCACGCGGTGCGGGCTCTGCGCGTCCAGCACCGCTACCCACAGGGAGTTGTCGGACGCCGCCAGGTAGGCAACCAGTTTCCCGTCGGGCGACCACGCCGGACTGTAGCCGCCGCTGGTCTCATCAAAGTCGCGCACGATCGCCCGAAACGTTGTCACGTGTGGCGCGAACGGCGACTGCGCTACTCCCGCCGCGCTTAGACCAAGTAAGTAGGAAAAGAGGAGAACGTATCGCAGCAACATCGGAGTGGCTACCCTCCATCCGCTGCTAAAGAGGTATCCCAACTGGCGGAGGTCAACTCCGCCGTCAGGTGCGGACGCCGCACGACGGGCGGTGACGACACGGTGCGCACCTCAGCCGTCGGCTGCTGCTCCACCTCCGAACCGAGACGGACCATCACAATAGCGGGCGACGATTCCAGGGGCGGCTCGGGCGCGGTTGGCGGCGGGGGGCTGGGGGGACGGGGTGACTTCGGGGCGATGTGGCGAACCAGAAAGGCACGTCGCCCCGTCGTTTTTCGTATCGTCTGCGTCCTCCCCGTCCGCGTTGTCGCTTTTGGTCCGGTCGTCGACTGCGTGGGACGCGGGATGAGCTCCTCCTCCAACTTGGGTTTGAGGGCGGGAGCCGCAGACGCCACCGTGTCAGGGAGCGGGCGGTGGGTGGCGAGTGGCGGCATCGCGTCGTGCCGTTGGAAATTCCCCATCCGCAATCCGAAGTGAAACAGCCCCCACGTCACAGCGAGGGTGCTGAGGAAGCCGAACGCGAAGCCGCCCGCGCGCCGCTGGGCGCGGCGGCGCATCGCCTCAGGGGAGGGCAGCGCGGACATCACGCTTTGGGCGAGGTGAGGGGGCGGCTCGGCAAGTTGCACCGCTTGCTCCACCACCCACATCACCCTCTGCATCTGGGCGAACGCCGCCTGACACTGCGGGCAGCGGTGCAGATGTTCCTGCACGCGACACTGCAGCCGAACCGGCAATTCGCCGTCGTCATACGCGCTCAATAGCCTTCTGACCTTTTGGCATCGCATGTTAGACCACGTCCTGCAAACGCTCTTGCAGCATCTTCTTAGCGCGGTGCAGCCGCGTCTCCACTGTCGGCACCGACACGCCCAACGATTGAGCAATGTCCCGATAGGACAGTCCATCTAAATAGCGCAACACCACCACCGCGCGATATTCGGGAGGCAACCCGTGAATCGCCCGCCGCACCGCCTGCGCCTGCGCCGCCGCCAGCACGATGTGCACAGGGTCGTCCGTCGTCACCCCATCGGGGTCAACCTCGTCCAGCGAAACCGCGGTCGGGCGGCGCCGCTCATTGAGGCACAAATTGACGGCGATGCGCCGCAGCCACGCCCCGAAATGCCCGCCGGGTTTGTAGCGGTCCAGCGCCATATAGGCGCGCACGAACGTCTCCTGCGCCACGTCGGTCGCTTCCTCCGCGTTGCCCAACATGCGCAGCGCGACGGAGTAAACCATCCGCTGGTGCCGGTCAATGAGGACGCGAAACGCCTCCTGCTCCCCCGCGCGGCACCGCGCCACCAGCGCATCGTCATCGTTTGTCATCGTCGCGGCTCTCAGGACCGCTTCCATGACTTGACACCCTCCCTCAAGAGGTCTAACACGCGAGTGCGGAAAAAACTTGCAGATTCTTCCACCTATGCGACGAGACAGAGGTGAGAATGTTCTGAAAAAATCGCCTCGCCGACCTTGACGGTGACCTCGCCGCGTGCGAGAATATGATAACCCGTGACGCCCTCGCGGTCTGTCTGCGAGGGTTGAACTAACCCTCAGCCCTTCAAGAGGTGAGCCATGAGCAATTTTATCTCGGTGATGTCTTTACTGCAAGAACATCTGAGCGCGGAGGCGGTAGCGAACCTGCGGACGTGGTTGACCGATGAGGCGTTTGCGGAATTTCGCCCGGCGATTTGGGCGGAAATTGAAAAGCAGAACTGGACGGAGTTGGAGAACTGTTTCTACACCACCATCCCGTTCGGCACCGGCGGGCGGCGCGGCCCGCGCGGCTTGGGTCCGAATCGCATCAACCGCCGCACGATTGCAGAATCCGCGAAGGGGTTGGCGAACTGGGTGTCGAAGCAAGGCGCGGCAGCGCAGCGGCGCGGGGTCGTGATTGCATGCGACACCCGCATCGCCTCGCAGGAGTTCGCGGAGGTCAGCGCGCAGGTCATCGCTGCCAGTGGCGTGCAAGTTTACCTCTTTGAAAGTTTTCGCCCGACGCCGGAACTCTCCTTCGCCGTGCGCCACCTGAACGCGCAGGCGGGCGTCGTCATTTCCGCCTCGCACAACCCGCCGTCCGACAATGGCTTCAAAGCCTACGGTCCCGACGGCGCCCAAGTCGTCCCGCCCGATGACGTTGCCATCATGCAAGAGGTGCAACGCGTGAGCGTCGGCGCGATCCCGCTGATGGACTTGGAAGAAGGCAAGCGCACGGGCCTCATCAGAATCATCGGCGCCGAGGTGGACGCGGCGTATCAGGACGCGCTGACCCGTGTGACGCTGACGACCGCTCGCAACGTCCGCATCGTCTTCACCCCCCTGCACGGCACCGGCGGCATCGCCGCCCTGCCCGCGCTGGCGCGCGCGGGATTCCGCGACGTCCACGTAGTGGAGGAGCAGAGTTTCCCCGACGGCAACTTTCCCCACGTCGAGAACCACAAACCCAACCCCGAAGAACTCCCCGCCATGAAACTGGCTGCCGCTCGCGCCGCCCAAGTGGACGCTGACGTTGCCCTCGCCACTGACCCCGACGCCGACCGTCTGGGCGTGGTCGCTAAGCGGACGACCCAAGACGCCGAATGCAGGACGGAATATCGCCCCATGACCGGCAATCAGGTCGGCTCCATCTTGTGCTACTTCATCCTCAACGAACTCCACCGGCAAGGGCGATTGCCCGCCGATGGCCTCATCCTCAAAACCGCCGTGACGACGGACCTACTCAACCGCATCGCTGACCACTTCGGGGTCGGGCGCATCAGCGAATTGCTCGTGGGGTTCAAATACATCGGCTGCGTCATTCGCCATCTGGACGACCCCGACCGCTTCCTGTTCGGCATGGAGGAAAGCCTGGGGTATCTGAGCCGCCCGCACGCCCGCGACAAGGACGGCATCAACGCTGCGTTGCTGGTGGCGGAAGCCGCCGCGCGGACGAAAGAGGACGGCAAAGATCTGTGGTGGCTGCTGCACCACATCTACCGTCGCTTCGGCTACTTCAGCGAGCATCTGGAAAACTACGTTCGCCCCGGCAAATCGGGACAACTGGAAATCGCGGCGATGATGCGCCTGCTGCGCGAACGCCCGCCGCAGGAACTGGCGGGGATGCAAGTGAGGGAAATCGTTGACCGCCTCACCGACGAAGTGCGCGACTCCAGCGGCAAACTGATCCGTCCTTTTGAACCGCTCAAAGACCCCAAAACGGGAAAGGTCATTCAACAGTTGACCCTCGCCAAAGATAACCTGCTCATCTTTCACCTCGCGGGCAACGGCCTCGCCGACGGCGGTAAGGTCGCCGTGCGCCCGTCGGGGACGGAGCCGAAATGCAAGTTCTACATTTCCGTCCACCGCCGCGTCCCCGAGGACATCAGCGAGGCGGACCTGGAAGCCGTCAAGCGACAAGTGGACGCCTTGGCAATGACGTTGAAAGATGACATATTGCAAAAAGCGGCGCAGGAGATATAATGGTCAATAGTTGATGGCACCTTGACCATAGCATGAAAGTCACCGACCGGGAGCGCTTGGCTCGGCAGGAGCCTCGCCCTCCCGTGGATGCGGTCATTTTCAGAGGAGTTGCT
>JANWYM010000157.1 GCA_025055355.1 Abditibacteriales bacterium | reverse complement strand
GACGTTGTGCGAGAGGTTCCCGTTGTATGTTGAATGACAGACGGAGAAGGGTCCGACTACCTCTGCGCACCTCCACACCTCAACCACATACGCGCCTTTCTTGCCTTCCCTCGCAAATTGTGTTACTATAACTCCCAGCAGAGCCATGTCTGAGAGCATCTGACGTGTTGTCCTTTCCGCAGGCGAGTTGACGGTTATGAAACGTATTCTGATTGTTGATGATGAGATAAACGACAGCATGAGGTTTCTCCCCCCCGCTTTGGAGCATGAGGGGTTTGAAGTCGCAACCGCTCAGGACGGGGAGGAGGCGCTGCAACTGCTGCGCCGACGACCTTTTGACGTGGTGCTGACCGACGTCATCATGCCGCACAGCAAGGAGGAAGGCATCGAACTGTTGCGCACGGTCAAGCAGGAAAACGCGGACATCGAGGTCGTCGTCATGACCGGCGCGGAAAGCCCCCGCATTGGGATCGAGGCGGTGCGAGCGGGGGCGCGCGATTTCATCACCAAGCCCATTGACTTCGACCAACTGAAAATCGTCCTCGACCGCGCTATTGAGATCGGACGGCTCAAGCGGCAGGTGCGGGAGCAGGACGAAGAGGAAACGAAGAAGTCCCGCTTCGGGCGTCTCATCGGTCGGAGCGTCAAAATGCAGCAGGTCTATGACCTCATCACCCGCGTCGCGCCCAGCACCAGTCCTGTGCTGATTTTGGGCGAAAGCGGCACGGGCAAGGAACTCGTCGCCCGCGAAATCCACGCCCGCAGCCCGCGCGCCCACAAGCCGTTTTTGGCGGTGTCCTGCGCGGCGATTCCCGACACCCTGTTGGAAAGCGAACTGTTCGGCTACGTGCGCGGCGCATTCACCGACGCGGTGGCGGACCGTCAGGGGCTGTTTGAGCGCGCCAGCGGCGGCACGCTGTTTCTGGACGAAGTCGGCGACACCAGCCCGGCGATCCAGGCGAAGTTGCTGCGCGCCTTAGAGGACGGCGAGGTGCGGCGGTTAGGCACGGATGAGACCGTGCGGGTGGACGTGCGCATCGTCGCTGCCACTAACCGCGACCTCGAGCGCGCCATCGCGGAGGAGAAGTTCCGTCCCGACCTTTACTACCGCCTGAACGTCGTCTCCATCAAACTACCCCCGCTGCGCGAACGGCTGGGCGACATTCCCGACCTCGCCCGTCACTTCGTGCGCAAATATGCCAAAGAGCATCGGAAGGAAGTTCACGGCATTGCTGACGAGGTGCTGCGGACGATGGTGCGCTACCCCTGGCCGGGCAACGTGCGCGAGCTGGAGAACGTCATTGAGCGGGCGATTTTGCTCTGCCCGCTGACGCGCACGGAGATTCAAGTCGAGGACTTGCCGGGGGAGATCGTGCGCCCCGAGATGCCCTCCCCTGCTGCGCCCGAAGGCGCTCCTGCTCTCTGGCCTCGGACGGAGCGGACGGCAACAGCGGGGGGCGCGGCGGTGATACCGTCCTTGACGCCGATGCTGCAAGCGGCGGCGGCGGCGTTCGACCGCGAGGAGACCATTGAACCTGCTCTTCCCCTGTCCGTCGTCACCCTCAAAGAACTGATGCGCTTGCACATTTTATGGGTGCTGAGTTTGACCAACGGCGACAAAACCGAAGCCGCGAAACTGCTGGGCATCAGCCGCGCCACGCTTTACCGCGAGTTGGAGCGGATGAAGGGGCAACTGTCCTCGGCGCAAGAGGAGGAAATAGATGGTTTCAAGAGTTCATGAAGTTCAGGGGCGCATGGAGTTCATGAACCCGATGAACCCATGAACCCATGAACTCTCAACCGGTGCGGGGCGTTTTGTTCGACTTCGACGGGACGTTGGCGCACCTCAACATTGACTTCAGCCTGATGCGCGCACGCGCCCTGCATCTGGCGCAGCAGTTTGAAGGGTTTGAGGCGGCGTGGGCGTCGCTGGACACGTTGGAAATGATTGAGGCGGTGGGTGCGGCGTGGTCAGCGAGCGACCCGTCACGGGCGCGACAGTTCCGCGAGCAATCGCTGGCGGCGGTCCAGGAGATCGAGATGGAAGCGGCGCGCGCGAGTTACCTGTTCCCTGAAACTGAGCCGCTGCTGCGCTGGTTGCAGGAGCAACATCTGAAGGTCGGCATCGTCACGCGCAATTGCGAAGCGGCGCTGCTGTCTCTGCTGGGCGGGGCGCGGCAATGGTGCGATGCCCTGCTCCCCCGCGAGAAAGTTAAATATGTCAAGCCGCATCCAGAGCATTTAACCAAAGCGATGCAGGCGCTACAACTCAGCGCCGCGAACGTCATCGTGGTCGGCGACGGGGCAATGGATATGCTGGCTGCCAAGCGTCTCCACCTTCGCGCCGTCGGCGTCACCAGCGGACGCACCGACGCCGAGAAACTGCAAGACGCCGGCGCCGACTGGATTATTCCGAGGGTGGGTGAACTGCCCCGCCTGATGCGGGAGCAAGGATGGGTGTGAAGAGGAAAGACGCGGGAGGGGGGATAGGGGTTGAATCACAGACCGAACGCCCGCACTGGTTCGGGAAGTCACCCTCAACAAGGTGTTCCTTATCCTTCATCCCTTGGAGCCTCTCCGAAGACCGGGCAACGCAGGCTTCCAGCCGACATCAAATGCCGACAGGATGTCGGCGCTCCGCGGTTTTCAGAGAGGCTCGGAGTCCCATCCCCGATGGACGCACTCAAGGAGATTGTCGAAAAACTCCGCAAGCCGCTTGCACTGGAGTTGAAGATGGGCTGCCGCAACCGCGCCGTCATTGGCGGCGTGCCTCAATACGTCCAGCACTGGGCGGGTCAAGCCGCCCTCCTCTGCGACGAGGACGGACAACGCGGACGCTTTCGGCAGTTGCAGGAGTTCTTCCGGGACTACCTCGACCTCGACTACGCCGCTCGACGACGCCGCATCGAGCAAGCCCTCAAACTGCTGGACGAGCAGGAACAAGGGGTCGGGGTGAAGGGTTTAGACCCGAACGCTGGCACGGCGTCTGCGCAACCTCCAAACCTGAACCCCTCTGAGGCAGTTGACCTCGACGCTTCCCTGCAATACGTCAAAGGCGTCGGTCCTAAACGTTTCGAGGCGTTGCAACGGTTGGGGGTGCACACGATCCGGGACCTGCTTTACTACTTCCCCTTCCGCTACGAGGACCGTCGCCACATTAAGCCGATAGCGCTCGTCGAAGATGGGGTGAAAGAGTCGGTCTGCGGTGTAGTGGTCGGTCCAGGCGAGAGCGAGAAGCGGCGCGGCGTGACTATCACGAAAGTTTGCATCGCCGACGAGACGGGACGGGCGTTTCTGACGTGGTTCAATCAGCCGTTCCGCGAGAAGCAGTTTGAAAAAGGCACGCGCCTGTTTGCGTTCGGCAAGGTCAAGCGGTTTCGCGGCATTATCAACATCGAAAACCCAGACATCGAGGTGATGAGCGAGGACGAGGATAACCTCCACATCGGGCGCATCGTGCCGGTGTATGCGTTGACCGAGGGGCTGTATCAATCCCACCTGCGTAAAATCATTTATCACACCGTCGAACGCGCCGCCCCACAGGTTACGGAGATCCTGCCCAAAGCGGTCATGATGAAGCACCGCCTGCGTCCCCTCAGTGTCGCCCTCAAGCAGGTGCATTTCCCCGACGAGTGGACGCTGAAAGAAGAGGCGCGGCGGCGGTTCGTGTTTGAGGAGTTGTTTTTGTTGCAAATCGCCCTCGCGCAGCGGCGGCAGGGCATCAAGGAAGAGTCGTTGGGGATTGCGCTGCCTGTGGCGGAGCATCAGGTGGAGGACTTCCTCCGCGCGCTGCCGTTTGAACTCACCAAGGCCCAGCAGCGCGTCCTGGCGGAATTGCGGGCGGACATGGCTTCCCCCAAGCCGATGAACCGCCTGCTGCACGGCGACGTCGGGTCGGGCAAGACCGTCCTTGCCGCGTTCGCCCTTTACGGCGCGGTGGTCAACGGCTATCAAGGGGCGATGATGGCGCCGACGGAGATCCTGGCGGAACAGCATTATCGCGTGGTCAGCGACCTCCTCAAGCCGCTGGACATCGCGCCGGTGCTGCTCACCGGCAGTCTCTCGGCGCGGGAGAAAAAACGCATCCACGCCGACATCGCCGAAGGGCGCATTCCCGTCGTCGTCGGCACGCACGCCCTAATTCAGGAAGGCGTGCAATTCCATCGCCTCGGTCTGGCGGTCGTGGACGAGCAGCACCGCTTTGGTGTCCTGCAGCGGGCGGCGCTGGCGCAGAAGGGTTACAACCCCGATGTCCTCGTGATGAGCGCGACACCGATTCCGCGCACGATGGCCCTGACGGTGTTCGGCGACTTGGACGTTTCCGTGCTGGATGAGATGCCGCCGGGCAGGCAGCCCGTTATCACCAAATCGCTCAAACCGCACCAGCGCGACCGCGCTTACGAGTTCGTACGCACGGAGGTCAAAGCAGGGCGGCAAGCCTACGTCGTCTGCCCGTTGGTTGAGGAATCGGAGAAGTTGGAATACCTCCGCGCCGCCACCGCGCTGGCGGCGCGTTTGCAGGAAGAGGTGTTCCCCGATTTGCGCGTCGGGCTCGTGCACGGACGGATGTCAGCCCAAGAGCGCGAAGCGGTGATGACCGCGTTCCGCAACGGGGAGTTGGACGTGCTGACCTCCACGACGGTCATCGAGGTTGGCGTGGACGTGCCGAACGCGACGGTCATGCTCATTGAGGACGCCGAGCGGTTCGGCTTGGCGCAACTCCACCAGTTGCGCGGACGGGTCGGGCGTGGTGAGCATCAATCTTACTGCTTGCTCATCTCCAACTCCCCGAACGAAGAGAGCAGGGCGCGGCTTAAGGCAATGACCGACACCAACGACGGCTTCAAGATCGCCGAGCAGGACTTGCTCCTGCGCGGTCCGGGCGAGTTCTACGGCACGCGCCAGCACGGACTCCCTGACTTCCGCCTCGCCAACATTGTGCGCGACGTCGAACTTCTCCTGCTTGCCCGTCAGGAAGCGTTCGAGTTGGTCAAGCGCGACCCGCACCTTGCGCTGCCCGAACATCAGCCGTTGAAAGAAGCCCTCAAGCGGTTTTGGGGCGGGAAGTTGGAGATGGTGAGTGTGAGTTGAAGCCATCCCGCAGAGAGAACGGAGAACGGCGCCTTTCAGACAGGATAAACAGGATTGACGGGAGCAGGCAACACAGAGTCGCCCGCGACACCGGCGCGGGTTCCGTCGCGCCGCGACGGGCTGCCGCGCAACGAGATGCAAAAGTTTCGTCAATCATTCCTTTCCGTTCCCTGCGGTGAGACAACAGACGATGATGCGCATCATTACCGGCACCGCCAAAGGCAGACACCTCAAAACGCTTCAAGGCGCGGAGGTGCGCCCCACGTCGGAGCGGGCGCGGGAGACGTTATTTAACATCCTTGGTGAGCGGGTCGCAGGCGCGCGGTTTCTGGATTTGTTCGCGGGGTCGGGGAGCGTGGCGATCGAGGCGTTGAGTCGCGGGGCGGCGTCGGCGGTGCTGGTGGACGTGAACCGCGAGTGCGTCAGAACCATTCGAGCGAATCTGGAAACGACGGGGTTGAAACGGTTGGCCCAGGTGTGGCAGGTGTCGGCGGAGGTCGCGCTAAATAAATTGTTGAAGCAAGGCGCGCAATTTGATATGATTTTCTGCGACCCGCCGTACGATTCGAGGTGGTTGAGTCGAATAGTGGGTTGGGTGGACACCCACCCGCAGGTTCTTGCACCCCAGGGCATACTGATTGGCGAACACCATCATAAAACGCCGCCACCTGTGACGGAGAGGTTGGAGGTGTTCGACATGCGGCGGGTGGGAGAGACGCAGTTCACGTTCTACCGACGGAAGGGCACGACCAGTAACCAGTGTTGAATACCGCCAGTCACTGGTTACCGGTCACTGGTCACTATGAGCAAGACAGCCGTCTATCCGGGCAGTTTCGATCCCATCACCAACGGTCACGTGGACATTATTGAGCGGGCGGCGCAGGTGTTCGACAAGGTGGTGGTGGCGGTGGCGCATAACCCGGAGAAGCGGGCGTTGTTTAGCGTTGAGGAGCGCGTGGCGATGATTGTGGAGGCATGCCGACATCTGCCCAACGTGTCGGTGGCACAGTTTGACGGGCTCACGGCGGATTTCGTGCGCCAGCAAGAGGCGACGGTGTTGGTGCGTGGGCTGCGCGCCATTTCGGACTTCGAGTTTGAGTTGCAGATGGCGCTGATGAACAAGAAGTTGAACCCGGATTTGGAAACGATGTTTATGATGACCAGTGCCGAATGGCTGTTTTTGAGTTCCAGCGTCGTGAGGGAGATAGCCCGCTTCGGCGGTTGCGTGGAAGGGATGGTGCCCCCTCACGTCGTCGGGAAACTTCGCGAAAAGTTCGCCCTTGCGAAGGAAGCCGAAGGGAGGGCTGTTCCATAGACATTCTACGACTTTTAGATGAGTTGGAGAAAATTGTGGAGAACGGTAGGGTGCATCTGTTTGGCAAAACGTTGATTGATGAGCAGAAATTCTTCCTGAAGGTGAACACCATCCGCAACGCTTTGCCCGAGGACCTCAAGCGCGCCGACCGCGTGACGCGGGAGTCGGAGCGCATCCGCCAGATGGCAGAGCAGGAGGCGCAGCGGCTGGCGACGGAATCGAAACAGCAAGCCGAGCGGGTGTTGGGCGAGGCGAAAGAGCGCGCCGAACGCATCGTCACGGAAGCCACCGAGCGCGCCGATCGCCTCATAGCCGAAGCGGAAGCCAAGGCGAAACAGATAGACGAGAAAGCCGCTGCCTATGCCTCGCAGGTCGTCGAGGAGGCGAACGAGCGGGCGCGGCAGATCGTCGCCACGCACGAGATTACGCTCAAAGCCCACCAGCGCGCCGAGGAAATTCTGTCGCAGGCGGAGCGCGATGCCCGCGCCATGCGCGCTCAGGCAGAGAGGTTCGCCTACGAGATTTTTGAACGGCTGTCGCAATCGCTCGGACGCATCATGGCGACGGTGGAAGAGAGCAAGCGGCGGTTGCAGTCGCCATCGGAAGAGGCGTGAGGGGTGAGTGCTGAAGGTGCAATGCCATCCCTCAGCACTCAACCCGCCGCCCCGCGCAGGAGCATCAAAGGGGGCGGCGGGTGTCCTTGACAAAGGAGAGGGCAACCAATATAATACACGCCTTGTGAATGGGGGTAGAATGGGATGAGGCGCTTGGATTTGCGTGACGTGCTGCGGGAAGCGGGGGCGTCTTTGGTCGAGGCTTTCGACGAGGAGATAGCGGAGTTGGGAGACGCGATTTTGACCTCTCCGGTGCGTGGCGAGGTGCGGGTGGTCAATTCGCGCAGATACGTGGTTGTTTCAGGCGAAGTGGAAACGACGGTGCAGTTGCTGTGCAGCCGCTGTTTGCGTCCCTTCGACTATCCCGTCCGCGCTCAGTTGGAGGCGCAGTGTGAATTGCGCTATTTTGAGGACTTGTTGGCGGGGCTGCCTGTGCCGGAGGATGAGGAAACGACCTCGGTGTTTGACCTGACGAGTGTGGATGTGGAGGAGTTGATCCGTCAGGCGGTGCTGTTGGAACTGCCGATTCAACCTCTGCACGCCCTCGACTGCAAAGGGCTCTGTCCCGGCTGTGGAAGCGATTTGAACGACGAAGCATGCGTCTGCGCTGAACGCGCCGTGGACCCCCGCTGGAGTCAGTTGACCGTCCTACTCGAACACCATCAGAAAAGGGAGGAAACGTAGTGGCATTACCCAAGAGACGTAAATCTCATGCCAAGGTGCGCACGCGCCGCCAGGCGACGTTCCGTCTTCGGGCGGTGGCGTTCAGCGCATGTCCGTCCTGCGGCCAACCCACGCCGTCCCATCGCGCTTGCCCGTATTGCGGTCACTACGGCGACAAGGGTGTGGTGCTGCGCATCCGCCGGAAGAAAGAAGCCAAGAAGCAGTAATGCGGGTTGCAGATTGCAGATGTCAGATTGCGGGTATCGGGTTTCGCATCACCCGAAACCCGATACCCGAGGGGCGATGATGAACGTTGCCATAGATGCCATGGGGGGCGACCATGCCCCGGAGGCGATCGTGGCTGGGGCATTGCAGGCAGCGAACGAGACTTCGTCGACGCTGACGTTAGTCGGCGATGAGCCCGTGCTCCGTCGGTTGCTGTCACAGAACGGTCACCACAGTAACATTCGCATTCACCACGCCTCTGAGACGATTGGGATGGGTGAGCCGCCTTTAGCCGCGATTCGGAAGAAGAAGGACGCCTCCATCTGCGTTGCGGTTGATCTGGTGGCGCGCGGGGAGGCGCAGGCGATGCTGTCAGCGGGCGACACCGGCGCGGCGATGGCGGCGGCGACGCTCAAACTGGGACGTC
>JANWYM010000156.1 GCA_025055355.1 Abditibacteriales bacterium | reverse complement strand
GACGACGAACACGGCGGGCTTTTTGCCCGGCGCGTGCGGGAACATGACAGGATAAATCTCAATCACGCCCGGCTTGATCAGCCCCTGCTTGAGTGAGCGTTCAAAGGCGAGTTTGGTCGAGTGCCCGCCGAGCATCATCGCCAGGCGACCTGCGTTCCACAAATCCGCCACGTCGCTGGCGCGCAGCCCCGCCGAGCCGGGCGGCAGGACTTGATATTTGTGCTCGAGGTCGACCATGAACTGCACGCCGCGTACGGCTTCGGGGGAGTTGATGACCATGCGCGAACCCGTCGGGTCGAAGAACCGTCCGCCATGCCCCCAGATGAACGGTCCGTGGTCAATGTTCGGGTTCGCCCGCTGAAACGGCATCGCGTAGCCCCACACTGGGCCGGCTTTGCGTTCGCCGATGTCCCACTCGCGCACGAACGTGGTCGCCTGCGCCGCCCGCACGAACTGGTCGAACGTCCACGTCCTATCTCCGTCTTTCGGGAGCAGGTGTTCGGCGTTGCGCTCCTTGAAGATGAGGCGGTTGCAAACGATGTAGCGGTTGCCACCGATGAACGGCAGGAAGTAATGCTTGCCATAGACCTCGCTCAGATGCCAGAACTCCGCGAAGTCCTTCTTGTCCGCCTCCGAGATTTCGTCATCGAACGGCTCCAACATGCCGTAGCGGGCGTATTTGAGCGAAGTCGCTGATGTGCTGATCATGATATCCGGCGGGTGTCCGGCGGCGACGGCGATGTCTAACTTTTGGAAGGAGGTCTGCGACCAGTCAAGGGCTTCGATTTCAAAGTGGAGGTTCAAATCAGGGTGGGCTTTTTTAAAGTCGTTGGCGACCTTGTGATA
The DNA here is from genome assembly GCA_025055355.1 of Abditibacteriales bacterium. Taxonomy (GTDB): domain Bacteria; phylum Armatimonadota; class Abditibacteriia; order Abditibacteriales; family JANWYM01; genus JANWYM01. Next base: position 7,523 of record JANWYM010000156.1, on the reverse strand, counting down.
CCAATCCGTCCGCGTGTATTGCGCGCGGCGCGGGTCGTCGAGCGGCACGTCGTCGAGTTCGCGCCCCGTGATGCCGAACCACGTATCCTGCGTCCAGAGCCGAATCGTGATGGCATCGGAGCCCGACGCTGCCGAACGCGCCGCCTGCCCGCAGCCGGCGCAGGCGAGAAGCAACAGCGGCAGAACCGTCCCCACGTTTCGCAATCTCATCCCTCCGCCGCAGATTATAGTCCATTCCCCCGACACTTGGCAAGTGACGCTGCGATATGTTATCATTCTTACCGTGCAGCGCCGACATCGGGTCGGCAAGGAGGAGACGCAATGGCTCAAAAGAAATCAGGTATGAATCAAAAAGGGAAGGGGGCATCCCCGAAGACCACGGCGAAAGCCACTATAACGCTGGACAAGCGCGAAGCGACGCGCCTTCTGCGCGGGGTGTATGAACAGCACGGCTACATTCGGCTTAAGGTGGACACGCGGCGGCAGGTCAGTCACAGTTGGGAGATTCGCCTGTGGGCTAACAGCGCCGACGAGGCGCGTCAACTCGCCGCCGCCCTTACCGCGCTGGACTTAACCAGCGGCAAACCGTTCGCCAAACGCAAGGGCTTTATTGTCCCGCTGTATGGCAAAGACCAGGTGGCGCAGTTCCTCAAGCGCGTTAAGCCCAAGGTCAAAAACCAGATTCCCGAACCCACAGCGTAGCCGCCGCGCTTGTCCGATGCGCTCCAATCCTGCCCCTCTGCTGCTAACGGATGACCACTGACCACAGGACAACGGGACGACGGACAAGTGGTCAGTGGTCAGTCGTCATCCGTTGACCCTTTGCATCCGTCAGCGGACGACACCGTTCCGCCCGGCGTTCCCTGGACCTCTTTGAGTATATCAAGCGTGACGAGGACGCTAAGGACATCGGTCATTGAGCCTCTTGCCGAATTATCATGGCGGGTGCGGCGAAGCAGTCCCCTCCTCCGAGATTGCTTCGCTGCACTCGCCATGACATCACTCACCAAACGTCCACACCCCGAAATTCTCCGCCTCCAAAAACCCGGCCACCACCGATGACCATGTGCTCCACTCGTGTCCCGCGCCGCGTTGACGGCAGAGGTTGGCGCGGCGTCTTTCGCCGGGTTGCGGCACGCCGCCCAACGCTGCCCATGGAATTGCCATCTCCGCCGTCCACTCTCTCGCGCCCATCACGACCGCGCTTTGCCAGTGCGCGTTGAAACTCGCGTCATCGTTCTCATCGGCGGAAACGCCGTCCCATTGCACGTTCTTCGGGTTGAGGATGAAGTGGACGTAAGGCTTGGGCGATTCGCCTTTGCTGATGAGGACCTCGACGACATCGCCCTGCCATATTGGGTCGTCCTTCGCCTGACCGACGACTTGCATCCGCTCAGGTTGCGGCTCCTCGCAGCGGAAGGCGACGTAAAGGAAGCGGTCATCGTAAGTCACCCACGCCATCGTTTGCGCCTCGGGTTGGGTCCGTCCGCTGGCTGCGTTAGGCACGAACGTTTCCAGGGGTTTCAGTTGTTGATAGAGGGCATCGTCCAACTTACCGTCAATCACGGGCGGCTTTTGGTGAGCGGGAATGCGCGGCACCACCGCAGAGCGTTTTATCATGCGACGGCTTTGCTCCGACTGCATCTTCTTCTGCGCGGCGGCAATCATCTCCTGAATGCTGAACCCCAGCGGCTTGCCCTGCTCAATCTTCTGCCGCGCCGAACGGATGGCTTCCTCCGCGCCGGGCGGGACCTTGTTCTCCCACCAATTCATCCTTTCGCTGTAACACCAGACGTATTCATCCGTCGTGTAGAGGGCGTAATAGACGTTGTGTTCAAACCACCTCGCCCGCTCTTCGGGGGTGAGGTAGAACGAGAGAAACTTCTCCTGCGGCTCACGCAGGGCAAACAACTGGTCCATGTAGAGCGCGAACCCCGCCTGCACTTGCAGGGTATATTTGCGGCGGTTTTCGGGCGCGATGAGGGTCAAGCCGCGTTGCCGCATGAGATGATAGGCGCGGAAATACGGCTCGGATGCGGTGTAGTAGTAAGCCGGCTCGTTGCCGTCAATGATGACGACGTTCGGCTCGGCGGCGTCCAACATCCCGTTGAGAAACGCAGGTAAAAGTCCGTAGCCCTCCGACGCCAACCTGCGCATCCGCACGGCGGGGTCGGGTTCATCCGCGAACGCGCCGAAAAGACTCATCTGAAAAAACGTGAGTACCTTCGCGCCGGGCAGTTCCTTTTGAATCGTCTGAATGAACTGCGCGCCCCGCTGACGCACCTGCTGATAGAACGCGTCAAACGGTTTCTCCTTCGCGCGCGGCGCGCTGGGGTAGTGCCACGGGTTGCCGCCGTAGGGTTCAGGGTCGAAGCAGATGCCGACACAGCGTCCCGCCTTCGCCACTTGCGCGAAGAGACGGACGTTGTGTTCGGCGGCTTTCCAGTCCTCCTCGCTGAACCAGTCCCACCCCTCATCGCACGTCGCCCACATCAGCACGAAGTTGTCACTGAACTTCTGCCACTGAATCGCCTTCGCGTGCTCGATGTCCTGAGTGAACTGCTGCGGGTCATAAGGCTTATGCAGGAAAACGTTCATCCCGCCGCGCAGACGCAGCACGATGCCATCGAACGGACGCTGCTCCATCTCCCGAACGTGCTGCCGAACGAAATCGGGATACGGCACGTCCCAGCCGTATTCAATCAACTTCTTGCGCGGTTTGTCGTTTTGCGTCCACGCGGGGCAGACGATCGCCATCAACATGAGAGTCCACCTCCAGCGCATTGGATGATTCCTCCTCTGAAGATACCGCCGATTGGATGGACGGACGCGGATGGGGTCAGGCGACGGACATCCGCACCCGTCCATCCAATCCGTGGTATCATGTGGCATAGCAACGCAAAGCCCCGAACAGGTGGGGGCGTTCGTCGGCACGGCTCGCTCTTCCGTCAGCAAACTTCATCTGATAGTCTCTTTTGCTTCCCGCCGCGTTTTCCTTCAAAGGGAGGGATTCTCCCCACCAGCGCGCGCGGGGCACGGGATAGACTCTCAGCGCCATTTGTCGCGGCAGATTGTCAAAGAGGGAAGGGGTGACATCATGTTCCGAAGACTCTCGATTCTGTTCGCTCTCATGGCAATGGGCTGGCAGGGACGTCCGCCTCTCCTATCAGCGCAAACAACGGCGAAAAAACAGGGCGAGGTTTACGTGATGGAGAACGAGCGGCTGCGTGTGGCGGTGAATCCGATTGTTGGCTCAATCGCCGTGCGCGACAAAGTAAGCGGCTACGACTGGCGGCAGCCCAACGTCGGGACGGGCGCTTCTGCTACCCCGAGGTTTCGCAACGTGCGAACGCTTCCCAACGGCGTCGCGTTTGAAGCCGACTTCGGCGTGACGAGGGGCAAGCCGAACACGGTGATAGTGTCGCTGACTCTGCCGCCTCAGGGCAGCGACCTCGTGATTGATGCGGACATGGCGGACCGCCATGCCGAAGTGAATGGCTTCGCGTTCCTCGAACCGTTTGTCCTCGACACGCCAAAAGGTGTGCTTGCCGTCGCCGATTACAGCAACGGGCATCTGTATCCGCTGGACCTCAATCCGCTGCCGCGCAGTTACTTCGACGGTGGGCGATTGGACCTGCCGTTTGTGGGCGTGTGCGACCTGGAAAGGGGGATGGGCTACGCGATGATTTTGGAGACGAGCGATGACGCCGCTGTGCGGTGCAATTCTTATCCAATCAGCGGTCGTAGCGTTGCCGCCCCGCAAGTGATTTGGCACCCGAGCCAAGGCAGGTTCGCTTACCCGCGTCGCCTCATCTACCGTTTCACGTCCAGCGGCGGCTACGTCGCGCTGGCGAAGGCGTATCGCGCTTACGCCAAAGAACAAGGTCTCCTCGTGACGCTCGCGGAGAAACTACAGAGGAATCCGAACCTTCGCCGTCTGTTCGGCGCGCCCGATGTGTGGGGCGATGCCAGCCTGAAGTTCGCGCGGGAAGCGAAGGCGGCAGGTGTGGACAAGATGCTGATTCACGGCAGGGCGTCGCCGCAGGACATGAAAGCCATCAACGAACTCGGCTACCTGACGAGCGAGTATGACAACTACACCGACATCCTCCCGGTCGAAGAGGGCAAAGAGATTGACTCCAACCATGACAAACTGCCCGACGCCGCCGTGCTGAAAGCCGACGGGCAGCGCATGACCGCGTGGCTGACATGGGACAAAAAAACGCAATACATGAAACGTTGTCCGTCGCTCTGGGTCAACGCAGCGAAAGTCGTCATCCCGAAGGTTCTCCAAACGCATCCCTTCCTTGGGCGGTTCATTGACGTGACGACGGCAGAGGGTTTGTATGAATGTTACGATGAAAAGCACCCCCTTACGAAAGCACAGAAGCGACAATGCGGACCGGCGCTGCTTGGCTTCGTGCGCGCGCAAAACCTGGTGGTGGGCGGCGAGCACGGTATCTGGTGGGCGGTGCCATATCTGGACTACATTGAGGGGATGATGAGCGGCGGCTTCTATTCGTGGCCGGCAGGTTATCTCATCCGTCCGAAATCGAAGGATGAAACTTTTGACCAACTGGGACGGGCGGGTGGCATGGCGGGCGGTTTCGCGGCTTACGAGAAGTGGGGCATCGGGCACGAGTGGCGCGTGCCGCTGTGGGAACTGGTGTTCCACGACTGCGTGGTGTCCACATGGTATTGGGGCGATGCGAGTGACTGGCTGCTGCAAGCCGCGCCGGAAGTCACCCCGAATAAAGACGCCTTCAACATTCTCTACGGCACGATTCCGCTGCTCTGGGCGAACCGCGAAGGCTCCTGGCACACGGCGCGCGACGTTTTCCTACGCACCTACCGCAACACCTGCAAACTGCACGAGGTCATCGCTGGCACGGAGATGCTCAGTCACGAGTTCGTCACGCCCGACCACGCCGTGCAGCGCACCAAGTTTTCCGACGGCACTACCGTCATCGTCAACTTCGGCGAGAAACCTTACACGGCGGAACTCGGCGGGCGAAAATACATCCTCCCACAAAACGGCTTTGCGGTGAAAGGACCGCGCATTGAGCAATCGCTCGCGCTTGTAGATGGAAAGCCGGTGACCACCATCCGACAGCAGGGTTACTTCTTCACCGACGCGGGCGGCGTGGAACTCACCGTGCGCGCCGTTGGCGAAGACCACCTGCGCGTCGTCGTCGGGAACGGACTTGGGGCTGCCCCCATCACTTTCCGACCGACGGAAGTAGTTTCCGACTGGGACATCGCCAGCACCCGCGCGTTTTTGCTTGATACCAAAGGGCAGCGCGTCACGCACGTCGTCTGCCGCCGCAGCGGGCCCGATAGCCTCATTCTCGATAGTAGGGGCGGCGCGTCCCTGCCAGCCCTTTTTGACATCGTGTGCCGATCAAAGGTCAAACTTCCCGACCTGCGTTTGGATGCCGTTGCCGTGAATCCCACAAATCCAAAGCAGGGAGAGAGAATCAACGTCAGTGTCATTCTGGAAAACGGCGGTGGGGGTGCGGCGCAAGAGGTGGAAGTCGCGTTCTACGCTGACGCGGTTCAAAGTGACCGCCAGTTAGCCCGCCGCACGATTTCCATCACTGCGGGCGAACAGAAGACGGTTGCCGTCCGCATTGACACCTCGCCGATGGACGGAACGCGGCGCATCATCGCCGTTGCGGATTCATCGCAGAAAGCGGCGGAACTGTGCGAGCGGAACAACGCGGCATCGCGGGCGATTGAAGTCACGCCCGACTTCTCTCGCTGGCAGCATCGGAGGACTTTGCGCGTTGAAGCCGGTGAACTGGACCGCGAGGATGAACCCATCGTCGTTCCGATGGAACTGCGCAACGTTGACCCGGCATCGGTGCGCGTCGTCGAGTGTGATGAGCAGGGCGATCCCAAGTCAGCCGTGCCTGCGCAGTTTGACGTTTCTTCAACGGGGCAAGGGGAATTGTGCTTCCTGCTGCGCGGCAAAACACCTGCGAGAACGGCGCGACGTTTTCTCGTTCTCTGGGCGGAGAACCGCAACGGGCTGGCAGGGACGCGCCGCCCCTACTTTGCGCCGCCTGCGACGATGTGGCATGAAGCGGACAAAGCCATCCTCGCCGAAACCTACCGCGCTGAGTTCGACAACGGAACGCTCACGAACATCGCCACCCGTTCGGGCAAGCCGTTTATTTCCCATCTCATGCTCTCCTCAAGGGAGACGGGTTGGACCGAAGAGCCGGGCACCGTGGAGCGGTTCGAGGTGCTGCACGCCGGACCGGTGCGCACGGTGATATGGGTGCGCAAGGCGTTGAACGCGGGCGTCGTGTATGAGAAGACTTACACCTTCTACCCGCGCCGCTTCGACGTGAGCGTCTCCGTCAACAAACCCGCCGGCGGACTTTACAGCCGTGCCTACTATCTGCAACGCGGCACCTACCTCAACGACCAAAACGCTCGCGCCACCGTGGACGGACGGGGCGAGGGCGAAAACGTCTCTGGCACAGGGAAGAAATGGTATGCCGTCATCGGCGACGGCTGGGCGCACGCCTGCCTTGCGCTCTCGTCCTTCGACCACATCGCCTACTGGGACGGCGGCTACTGGGGCGGCATCGGACTGGTCACGTCCGCGCTGAAAAACGTGCGCATGAGTTACGTCATTCCCACCGAGTCAGGGGACGAGACGTTCGCGGAGAGAGAGTATCAGCGGCTGGCATCGCCAGTGAAGGTCGGGAGGGAGTGAAGGGGCGCGCGGTGGGTGCCGGTCTATGACCCCGTCCGGACGTTGACCGACTTGTGTCTCCTTTCAGTCCCTCGCTACGAAGTATAGGCAAACAGATGAAGCAACCTGCCCTCGTAGCAAAGGGCGAACCCCTCAACCCCCTCCGACCGGAACAGCAAGTGTTCGCCCAGCCCAACAAGTGCGGTGCGTTCAAGGGGCGTGCTGCTCAATTGTCGTATGAAGTTCTGCGCCTGCTCGGGCTGAATTTGCTGGGATGAGGGAGTCGCCGGATCCAGCGCGTCAATGGCACAACCCGCGAGAATTTTGCGCCGGAGGCGCTCCCACGTCGCCGGTCGGTCAAAGCAGTCCAAACCGACAATTCTGCCGCCGATTGCCATCAGCAACGGAAACACCGTCATCCGCCCCACGGTGATGGGTTCACCGACTTGAAGGGACTCCAACAACTTGCTGAGTTCATCGTTAGGTTCGCTCATGTGACTCGCCTCCCAGAATCGTTTTAGAGCCTCGCCGCTTGGCTGGTTCTTACCATCCATTATAACGCAGCGCATCGCCAATTGTATCGTCCAGGACGGATTTTTTTCCGATGGGTGAAATCCAATCCCCCGATTGCGAAGGGAACGCGAAAACTGAGAGAAAACGCAGGGTCGCTCAAGAGCGCTCAAGAGGTCAGGGTTCAGAGCCAGCAGTTGACTGCGCAGTAAGCGCGTAGTATGATGGGAGCGTAGAGGTGAGGGACATGGCAAAGACAAAAACCGCAAAAACCAAACGTCAGCGCAAGCCGAAGCCCCTTTACGCG
>JANWYM010000155.1 GCA_025055355.1 Abditibacteriales bacterium | reverse complement strand
GGCGTTGCGGCACATTTAACTCAATGAGATCACCGTTCTGCACGATAGCCAGGGGACCGCCGACAGCGGCTTCGGGGGCGACGTGAAGAACGACCGTGCCGTAAGCGGTGCCGCTCATGCGTCCATCGCTGATGCGCACCATGTCCCGCACGCCCTGACGCAACAACTTGCGCGGGATGGGCAAGTGTCCCCACTCCGGCATCCCCGGCGCGCCCTTCGGTCCGATGTTTTTGAGGACCAATACGCAGGTCTCGTCCACATCCAGGTTCGGGTCGTCAATGCGCGCGTTGAGGTCGTCATAGTTTTCAAACACCACCGCCCGCCCCGTGTGTTGCAGAAGATGCGGGCTGGCAGCGGTCTGCTTCAACACCGCCCCGTTCGGACACAGGTTGCCCCGTAAAATGACCGTGCCGCCTTCGGGGTGCAGCGGGTCATGAAAGGGACGAATCACGTCGCGGTTGTAGCACCGCGCGTGAGCAATGTTCGCGCCGACGGTTTTGCCCGAAACGGTCAGGCAGTCGAGGTGCAGCAGACCCTCGAGCTCTTTCATCACCGCTGGCACGCCGCCTGCGTAGAAGAAGTCCTCCATGACATACGTGCCTGACGGCTTGACATTCACCAGGAACGGCGTCGTGCGCGCCATCGCATCGAACAGGTCGAGCGGCAAGTCAATCCCCAGCCGCCCTGCGAGGGCGATGAGATGAATGACCGCATTGGTCGAGCCGCCAAGAGCCATGCAGACGCGGATGGCGTTTTCCAAACTTTTGCGTGTGATGATGTGCGACGGGCGGATGTCCCGCTTGATCAGTTCCATGATCTGGTGTCCAGCGGCTTCGGCGGTCGCGTAGCGGCGCGAGTCCGGCGCGGGAATGGCAGCGGTGCCCGGCAGCGTCATGCCCATCGCCTCGGCGAGGCAAGCCATCGTCGACGCTGTGCCCATCACCATGCAGTGACCCGCGCTGCGCGAGATGCAGTTTTCGATTTCGCAGTATTCCTCTTCGGTGAGGCGCCCGGCTTTGAGTTCATCGTAGTAGCGGCGGGCGTCCGTGCCAGAACTGACCTCCACATTCCGCCATACCCCGCGCAGCATTGGACCGCCCGTGACCATCAGGGAGGGAATGTCCGCGCTTGCTGCCCCCATCAGTTGCGCAGGAACCGTCTTGTCGCAACCGCCCAGCAACACCACGCCGTCAATCGGATGGGCGCGGATCATCTCCTCCACGTCCATCGCCATCAAGTTGCGATAGAGCATCGTGGTGGGTTTCATGAACACTTCGCCCAGCGAAATCGTGTCGAACTCCAGCGGGAACCCGCCCGCCTGCCACACCCCGCGCTTGACGGCTGCCGCTACGTCGCGCAGGTGCGCGTTGCAGTTGTTCAGTTCGCTCCACGAGTTGCAAATCCCGACGACGGGTCGCCCGTCGAACAAGTGCGACCCAAACCCTTCGGACTTCAGCCACGCCCGATGAATGAAACCGTATAAATCCGACGTGCCGAACCATTCCTGACTGCGCAGGCGTCGCTCGCTCACGATACCCCATCCTTTCGTCAAAAGGCGTTGGAAGTCAAATTAACACAGGCGGTGGAGGATGTCAAATGCGGAGACTATGCCTCCATCACCTTTACCACTTTTTTCATCATCGGGATGAATTCCCTCATTGACAACGTAGCGTCTCGTCCGTAGAATAAGACTGTCAACGGATTTCGGTAACGGATTAAGCGGATGGCGTCGGTGTCCAATCCGAAAGCAATCCGCAGAATAAGGCTGTCAACGGATTTCGGTAACGGATTAAGCGGATGGCGTCGGCGTCCAATCCGAAAGCAATCCGTTTAATCCGTTACCGAAATCCGTTGACAGCTTACGCGCGACGGATTATGCATCACACTTCACGCCTCACGTTTGACCCACTTTCGACCGCGCCGTTACCTGCGAAATGGCTTGCCGCAGTTGAGCAATGGTCACGGGTTTGCCGAGAATGAGGTCCACCCCAAAGGGGCGTTCGCCGGCGGAGTTCATCAAATCGCCGAACCCCGTCAGCATAATGACCGGCACGTGGGGCTCCATCTGTTTGATGACTGCCGCCACGTGGTCACCGCTCATCGCGGGCATGGCGCGGTCGGTGATGATCAGGTCGAATCGGTTCGTCTCGAATTTTTGCAGGGCTTCTAAGCCGTTGTGCGCCACCTCGACGGTATGCCCGTCGCTGCCCAAGTATCCTGCGATGACCTCGCATACCGCCGGCTCATCCTCGACGACGAGGACGTGGAGGGAGCGCGTCGGGCGGTCTGTAGTGCTATACGTATGCTTCGGCAGGTGTCCTGACGACACGGGGAGACGAATGATAACTGTCGTTCCCCTACCCACCACGCTGTCAATTTCCATGGTTCCCTTGTGGCGCTGGACGATCCCGTAGACCATCGCCAGCCCCATGCCTGTGCCGCGTTCGCCCTTGGTGGTGAAGAACGGCTCCAAGCACCGCTGGCGGACCTCCTCTGTCATGCCGACACCGGTGTCGCTGACCTCTAAAACGACATGAGAGGAAATTGGGGAATTGGGAAATTGGGGAATTGGGAAATTGAGTCGGTCTTTGACTTTTCAATTTCCCAATTCCCCAATTCCCCAATTTCCCAATTCCCCAATTTCCCAACCTCCTCCACCCGCGTCCGCAACACGATCTCGCCTCCGTTCGGCATCGCGTCCACCGCGTTGAAAATCAGGTTGGTCAGCACCTCGCGCAGGTCGGCTTCGTTGCCCATGATCGGGGGCACGGGGCGCAGGTCGGTTTGAATCTGAATCGTGACGCCTTTGGCTTGTGCCTGATTCTTCCATTTGGGCTGGGTGAGGGAAAGGGCTTGCTCGACGATGGCGTTGAGTTGAACGGGCAAGAATACTTCGCTCTCGTCTCGGTGGCGGTAGAACTCGCGCAGGCGGCTGACGACATGCGCGGCATCTTGAGCGGCGACGTGGATGCGTTCCAGGTAGTGAGTGACGCGCTCGCGGTCGGTGAGGTCATCAGGATGGGCCAGCAGCAGTTCGCTGTAACCTAAAATCGGCGACAGAGCGTTGTTGAAGTCGTGGGCGATGCCGCTGGCCATGGTGCCGATGGCGCGCAAACGCTCCTGCTGAATGACGTGCTGCTGCGTGCGCTGGAGTTCGGCGAGGGCGTGTTCCAGACGACGGTTGGTTTCTTGCAGGGCTTCTTCGGCGCGCTTGCGTTCAATCGCGCTGCCAATCTGGCTGGCGATGAATTCCAGCAGTTCGAGGTCCTTGGGCGCATAAGCGGCGGGGTTGGTGTAACTCTGCACCGCCAGCACGCCGATGATTTTGTCGCCGCTTTTGAGCGGCGCGCCCAACCAGACACGCGACAGGGTGCCGAGGAGTTCGACTTCTCCTTTCTCGGCGAGGTCGCGAATGTCCTGCTCGTAGGCGAACAGGGCTTGTCCACGGCGCAGGACGTATTCGGTCAGACCGCGTCGGGGGGTGCGCTCGAGCGCGGTGGGCGAGGGCGATTCCGAGTAGTTCTCGTCCACGTAATAGGGGAACGAGATGAGGTTGCGCTCGGCGTCGTAAAGGGCAATGTAGAAGTTCTGCGTGTCCAGAATACCGCTGAGTTCCTGATGGATGAAGCGGTAGAGGTAGGGGAGGTTGACGTTCTGGTGAGCGACGTGAGCGATGCGATAGATGGCCGTTTGCAACTGTTCGGCGCGCTTGCGTTCGGTGATGTCTTCGCCGAGGCTGCTGACCCCGATGACGTTGCCCTGTAAGTCGCGCTGCGCGGTGTTGGTCCAGGCGATCAACCGCTGCTCGCCGGCGCGGGTGAGGATTGCGTTTTCGGAGTGGGGAGCGATCACACCGGCGCGGACGCCTTCGATGAACGCCTGCTGGATGCTCGTCCGCACGTGAGCAGGGAGGCAGGTCTCGAACCAGTTGCGACCCAACAACTCCTCGCGCTGATAGCCGATGAGGTTGAGGAGATAGTCGTTGCAGAAGGTCACGTTGCCGTCAGCGTCCAGTTGCAGTGCAATGAGTTGAGCGGTTTGCAGCATCTCACGCAGGCGACGGTCGGTTTCACGTTGGGCGCGCTCGCTGGCGAGTCGAGCGAGCGCGCCCCCGCAGTGGTCGGCGAGGGCTTGCAAGGTGTTCAGGTCATCGGGGGTGTAAGCGTGTGGGGTGTAACTCTGAATGGACAGCACGCCCGTGACCTGATGACCGTTGCGGATGGGAACAAACATCAACGACAACGAACGGCGCTGGACGTCGCCGAACGGTCGCAAGCCAAGGTCAGGCGTGTGGGGGTCGTTGCGCAGAATCAATTGCCCGCCCTGTTCGATGGTGCGGCGCGCTACGGGGCGCGGAGGCAAGCCGGGTGGACCGGGGTCGAAGGATACGCGCTGACCGTTGACGCTGTCCATCCGCAGTAGGGGAGTGACGGTGTCGGTCTCCGACGCATATAAGTCCACAAAGCAGGCGTCCCAGCCCAGCAGGTCTTGCGCCACCTCCACGATGACCTGGGCTGCCTCTTCGGGTGCCGCCGCCGCACTCAACTGACGCCCCAAACGGGCGAACGCCGCACTGCACTTCTCCGCCCAGGCGAGGCGTGCTAACGCCTGCACGCGCGCGAGGAGTTCACGGTGGCTGAGGGGATAGACGATATAAGCGTCCGCACCTGCCTCCAATCCCGCGACTTGACTTTCGCTGGTTGTCTCCGTCGCCGATAGATGCGCGATCAGGGTCTTAGATAATTGCGGGTCCGCCTTGAGGCGCCGACAGACTTCGATCCCGCTCACGTCCGGGAGGTTCACGTCCAGCAGGATCAGGTCGGGCTGCTGCTCTTGCGCCAACTCCCAGCATGCGCGTCCTGTCGTCGCTTCGAGGACCTCATACCCCGCCTCCCGTAGCAGGCGGGATACAATGGACAGCATGTCCAGATTGTCGTCCACCACCAACACGCGCATTCCTCGTCTCAGAGCCATCCCTCCTTTACGCAACCGTGCAGGTGACTGGCTAGCGCCGAAAGTTTGCCAGCGGATTCGACGGCGATGAATCACCCCCGTCGGGGCGGGGCGTCTGGTGAGATTCTACCATAATGACGAGGGTTATCGCAACCGTCGTTTGACGGAGTGCGGAAAGGCGATAGCGGCGTGGTTGAAGACCACCGCCGATCGTCGTCAGGCGTTACGCGGTTGTCCTCATGCCTTCGCCCCTCCTCCAGCCTCTCCCTGATGGGAATGCCTGTTTCGTGCGGCATGGTGCGTCAACGACGCAGGGCGGATGCGCCTGAAAAACCGCTTGCCTTCCGCCCTGCCTTGTGTTAAAGTAAGCAGGGGCAACGTCTCCTGGACTTCCACATCGCAGCAAGGGGTTGAAGAGCCATGACCAAATACGTCTTCGTCACAGGCGGAGTTGTTTCTTCCATCGGCAAGGGCATCACCACCGCTTGCCTCGGCAGCCTCCTCAAAGCCCGTGGTTATAAAGTCTCGATGCAGAAGATTGACCCATATCTGAATGTGGACGCAGGCACGATGAACCCGCACCAGCACGGCGAGGTGTTCGTCACCGAAGACGGCGCGGAAACCGACCTCGACCTCGGACACTACGAGCGCTTCACCGATACCAATCTGAATCGCAACTGTAACATCACGACCGGGAGCGTTTACGCCGCCGTCATCGAAAAAGAGCGGCGTGGGGAATATCTGGGGCAAACAGTGCAAGTCATCCCGCACATCACCGACGAAATCAAAGAGCGCATCCGCGCCACAGCAGCGGAAGCCAGTGCCGACGTGGCGATCATTGAAATCGGCGGCACGGTCGGCGACATCGAGGGGCTGCCGTTCCTCGAAGCCATCCGGCAGATGAAAATTGACGAAGGCGAGGAGAACACACTTTACATTCACGTCACCCTCATCCCCTACGTCGGTCCGCGCCGCGAGATGAAGACCAAGCCCACGCAGCACAGCGTCCGCGAACTGCGCAGCATCGGGATTCAGCCCGACATCCTCATCTGCCGCACGAAACTGCCCATGACGCAGGAGATGCGCAAAAAGATCGCGCTGTTTTGCGACACACCGCTGCGTGGCATTATCGAAGGATTGGACACGGATAACATCTACGAGCTGCCGCTGACGTTTGAAGAACAGGGGCTGGCGCAACTGGTGGTGGAGCAACTGCGCTTGAACAACGGCCAACCCGACCTGTCCGCATGGGAGCGCATCAACCATGCTATCCGCCACCCGCAGGGGGAAGTGACCCTTGCCCTCGTCGGCAAATATATGGAGCAGCCCGATGCCTACATCAGCGTCATCGAGTCCCTCAAGCACGGCGGCATTGACAACGGTGTGCGGATCAACATCGAATGGGTGGATGCCGAAACGGTGGAGAACGGGCAGAAAAACGCGGTGCTGGAAAGAGCCGATGGCATCGTCGTGCCCGGCGGGTTCGGCTATCGCGGGATTGAAGGCAAGGTGCAAGCCATCCGCTACGCCCGCGAAAAGGAGAAGCCGTTTTTGGGCTTGTGCTTGGGGATGCAGTGCGCAGTCATTGAGTTTGCGCGGAACGTCTGCCGCCTGTCGGGCGCTAACAGCACGGAGTTCGATGAACAGACGCCGCACCCCGTCATTGACATCCTCAAAGAGCAGCGCCGCATCGAGCGCAAGGGTGGCACGATGCGGCTGGGGTCGTATCCGTGCAACCTGTTGGGCAACACAAAAACCGCCGCGGCCTACGGCAGTCAAGTCGTCCTCGAACGCCATCGCCACCGCTACGAGGTCAATCCCCGCTATCACCGCCGTCTCATCGAACACGGTTTGACCTTCAGCGGACTCTCGCCCGACGAACGCTTGGTAGAAATCATCGAACTCCGCGACCACCCGTTCTTCGTCGCCACGCAGTTCCATCCCGAATTCAAATCCCGTCCCAACCGGGCACATCCGCTGTTCCGCGAGTTCATCCGCGCCGCTGCCCGCCGATAGGAACGATATGGAAATCCGAGCCCTCAAACTCCTCGTTAGCCAGCAGGAGATTAACGACCTCGTGGCGCGTCTGTTGCCGCCCCATCAGCCGGTGCGCGACGTGCGGGTGCGGCTCGCGCCCGAGGGAGTAACGGTGACGGGCGTGTATGACCACGTCCTCAACATCCCTCTCTTTGGACCCAAAAAGGTCAGCGCGCCGTTTGAGACGCTCTGGAAGGTCGGCGTCGCCGACGGCAAAGTCGTCGTGCGCCTGAACGACGTCAGCGTAGGCATCCCCGGCGTGGGCGATTTCCTCAAGGGCAAAATTATGGAGTCCATTAACAACCTCGCCAGCAAAGAGGACTCCCTTCAGGTTTCGGAGACGGCACACACCATCACCCTCGACCTCGACCGCCTGCTCGCCAAAAAGGGCTTCCCCGCCCGCACGAACTTGACGGCGGTATGGTGCAACTATGGGAACATCATCATTGAGTCAATGGGGGAATGAGTCAATTGACTTACGAACGAAGCCTTTGCGTTGCACGCCTCTCTCCCCGCTGCAGGAAAACGTCTCGCTGTGCTCGCTATGACAGGCATTCGGCGGACGGCTTCGTCGCGCTCACCGTGACAGGCATTTTCCAAGGAAAGGGCAAGAGGCAAAAGTTGAGTTACGAACTTCATTGATTCGATGGTCGTCCATCTCCGTGCTCGGCTTCCAGAGGCGCACCCGCCCCTATTGGCGATAGGGTCAGCAGGGCAGCGTTTGGGAATAGTTGCTTGTCACAGACCCATCCTCTTCTGCCCTCCTTGCTTCATCACCTCCTGCACCGCTCGCTCCAACTGTCTGTCGCGCTTTTGGTAAACGTCCTCTGGGGAGTTTTCCACGTAGATGTCCGGCGGGCAGCCGTTGTTTTCCATGTTCACGCCGTCCAGTGTGAATGCGCCGGTGGTCGGCGTGCGGAGCACGCTGCCGTCAATGAGGGTAGTGCTGCCCGTGCCGATGACCCCGCCGTAGGTCGGCACGCCCACCACCTTGCCCAACTTCAACGCCTTGAAGCCCCATGGGAACACCTCGGCGTTACTGAACGACGCCTCGTTAATCAGCACCACCGTCGGCTTCGTCCAGACGTGCAGTGGTGCGTTCAGCTGGCGCGGGTCGCCGCGCATCGAACGATAGGAGAACACCTTGTCCTGCAAGATGGCAAGGATTTCGTCCGCGATGCTTCCCCCGCCGTTGAAGCGCACATCCAACACCAAGCCGTCTTTCTCCTGCAAGTCGCCAAACACAGCGCGCTTGAACCTCTCCAGGTTCTCGTCGTTCATCGCGCTCAGGTGCAGGTAGCCTACGCGCCCGTTCGACAACTTCTCCGTGATTTGCTCGCGCTCTTTCACCCAGCGGTCATACGCCAAGCGGCGATATTCCGCGCCGCTGATG
>JANWYM010000154.1 GCA_025055355.1 Abditibacteriales bacterium | reverse complement strand
GGGCGTCCCTGCCAGCCCATCAAACGGCAGTAGGGGCGGGCGTCCCTGCCAGCCCGTCATAAGGGGGAACGTCGGATGAAAAGCATTCGCAACCTGACCGTTTGCGCCGCCTGGTTAGCGTGGGCGCTGGGACGAGGGGCGGTGGCGCAGGAGGAGTCGAAGGCGCAAGCCACCATCACCATCGCCGAGCGGAGCGAGGTGCAGGGCAGAACAATTCGGCTGGGCGACGTAGCGCGGATTGCGACGGAGGACAAGGAACTCGCCGACAGACTTTCGGCTCTCGAAATCCAGACCGCGCCGCTGCCGGGGCAGACGTTGACGGTAGACCCGAATTTCATCCGCACTCGTCTGCGTCAAGCGCGGATTGACCTGAGCCAGATTCAACTGACCGTCCCGCCGAAAATTCTCGTCGTCTCTCGCGCTACCATCGTGCCACGCACGATGATCATCGAGGAGGCAAAGAGGTTGATCCTGTCGCAACCGATGTGGGCAGGAAAGGACGTCACCATTGACGACCCGCCGTTTGTCGACGACGTGGTGGTGCCGCCCGGACAGGTGGAGTTAAAGGCACAGCGCATCGGTGCAGGCAACTCGCTGTCGTCATCGCTCGTCGCTGTCAGTGTTTGTGTGGACGGGCGCACGGTGCGGACGCTGAACCTCTTTCTGAAAATCCATGTTTACGCTGATGTCGTCGTTGCTGCCCGCACGCTATCGCGGCGCGAGGTGATTGCTGAAAGCGACGTGCAAACCGAACGGCGCGATCTGAGCAGTTTGCCCCCTGACGTTTGCCTCGACGCAAAGGACGTCATCGGCAAGCGGCTGACGCGTGTTGCTGTGAAGGGTCAAGCCCTCAACCGTGCTATGTTGGAGATCGCCCCTGACGTTACGGCAGGCAGCAGAGTTATCGTAAGGGCTTCGATTGGGCAGGTCAAAATCACCCTCCTCGCTGAGGCACGCGAGGACGGTTGGATTGGCAAAACCATCCTCGTCCGCAACGTGGATTCCAACAAAACGTTCCGCGCGACGGTGGTGGACGTAGGTGTGGTGGAGGTGAAACCTCAGTGACCAGGGACCAGTGATCAGTAATCAGTGACCAGTCGTTGTTATTACTGGTCACTGGCCGCCGGTCACTGCTAACGAGGAGATGTGACTATGAAAGTCAGATTCTTTCTTTCCATCCTTTACGCGCTGGGCGCGTTGCTCGGCGGCGCGGGAGGAACGGGTGCGGATTCGCTGTGGACAAACGGCGGCGGGCGTTCGCTGTTCTCGGACCTGCGCGCTTACAATGTGGGCGATATCGTGACCATCATCATCACCGAAGTCTCGTCCGCCAAGAGCGAGGCGACGACGAAGACGGAGAAAGAGACGGCAACCTCAGTCGGTCCGGGCGTGGGTCCTTTGCTTAAACAATTTCCGACTTTGGGCTTTCAAGGTTCTGGCGCCACCAGCGCGACGGGTTCGACGACACGCACAGGCACGCTGACCGCCAGCATGACCGCGCGCGTGACGCGGGTGCTGCCCAACGGGAACCTCGAAATCGAAGGCACGCGCGAAATCGTGGTCAACAACGAGAACCAGAAAATCGTCCTCTCTGGGACGATCCGCCGCGTGGACATCGCGCCCGATAACACGATTCGTTCGACCCTGATTGCCGACGCTAAAATTCGCTACGAAGGCAAAGGCGTCGTCGGACAGAAGCAGCGCGAGGGGCTGATTACCAAGTTGCTGCATTGGTTGTTCTAAAGGGTCAATCCGTCCGATGGGTTGAATGAGTCCGATGATAAATGGAGAGAGGCGACCATGAAGAAGAGACTCCTGCGACACGTTCTGACTGCCGCGCTGCTCACCGCTGTCGGCTCACCGCTTCTGGCACAAGCGCCGCTTGCCCCACCGCAGACCGCCCCCGTCGTCAAGTCGGCGCCGGGCGCGGGAGGTGGCGCGCTGATGCCGCCGAAGTTGCCGTTCAGCGTGCGCATCAAAGACATCACGAAGGTTCAGGGCGTGCGCGACAACCAATTAGTGGGCTTCGGTCTGGTCATTGGCTTGGACGGCACGGGCGATAGTCAAAGCACAACGTTCACCGTGCAAGCCATCATTAACCTGCTCGCGCGGTTTGGCATTACAGTTCCCGCTGGGCGGGTGCGCGTCAACAACGTGGCGGCGGTGATGGTGACGGCGAACCTGCCACCCTTCGCCAAACCGGGCGACCGCATTGATGTCATCGTGTCCTCCATAGGTGACGCGAAGAGTCTGCAAGGCGGCACGCTGCTGCAAACGCCGCTGCAAGGCGCGGACAACCAGGTGTATGCTGTCGCGCAGGGGGCGGTTTCGATTGGGGGGTTCAACTTTGAGCAGAGCGGCACGTCGGCGCAGAAGAACCACACCACCGTCGGACGCATCCCCGACGGCGCGCTGGTGGAGCAACTCGTGCCGATGAACTTCGTGGCGGGCGACAGCGTCGTGCTCTCGCTGGCGCAGAACGATTTCACGACCGCGCAGCGCATCGCCGACGCTATCAACGCCAAGTTCCCCAACGCCGCCGAACCCGTTGACGCCGGCACGGTCTCCGTCAAAATCCCCGACACGCATCGGGCGCGCGTCGTGCAGTTCCTCTCCGAGATTGGCGGTTTGACCGTGGAGCCGGATATGCCTGCGCGCATCGTCATCAACGAACGCACAGGGACGGTGGTGTTGGGCAATCAGGTGCGCATTGCCCCCGTCGCCGTTGCGCACGGCAATCTGAGCGTGGAAGTGAAGACCACCTTCGAGGTCGTGCAGCCTCCCCCGCTCGCGCCCAAGGGCGCGGAAACGGTGGTCGTGCCGCAAACGCAAATCAAGGTGAAAGAGCCGCCCGCCCGCCTGCTGGAGTTGGGCGGCGGAGCAACGATTGGCGATTTGGTCAAAGGGCTGAACGCTCTGGGCGTGACGCCACGCGATATGATTGCCATTCTGCAAGCCATCAAAAACGCCGGCGCGCTCCAGGCGAGTTTGGAGATTATGTGAAATGTGCCAGAGTGAAGCGGTTGCCCGCATGATATTTTCACACGGCGGGGAGGGAGAGAAGCGCGAAACGCAAAAGTTTAGAAGGGAAAAAGCCGCCGAACCAGTTCGGGACCCCGCTCTGGGGAGAGGCTCTCAGTCCAGGAGGGTAAGGTATCATGGGCGCTTTGAACGCACTCCTTGCCGTCTTTCCCGCGTCCAGTCTGAACGGCGTCGAGCGCGTCGTCCAGCACCAGACCGATGAACTGCGCAAGGCGACCCAAGACTTCGAGGCGATCTTCGTCGCGCAACTGCTATCGCAAATGCGCAAAGCGATGGCTCCCCCGTCATCGCTGCTGGGTGGCGGGCGTGAGGAGGAGACGTTTCGTGAGTGGATGGACCAGGAAATCGGCAAGAGCGTGGCGCGGCGTGGCGGCTTGGGGATTGGCGAAGCGGTCTATCGCCAACTCCTAAAAAACGCAGTTCACTTTGCCGAAAACGTTAATGCCAAGCGGGACGCTGGTCTGCTGAAAGGGTGACCAGAGACATGCGCATTTCACACATACACGCTCAGCAAGTTTTAGGGGCGTATCTTAACAAGGTGGCGCCGGGCAAGCCTGTTGACCCCTCCAGCGTATCGAACGAGGTGCCATCGGACGCCGTCAATCTATCGCCCGATGCGCGCCTGGTCGCGCTTGCCCATCAGATTCTGTCCCAGATGCCTGAAGTGCGCGCGGAGAGAGTCACCGCCTTGCGTCAGCAAGTAGAGAGCGGACAGTATCAGGTTGACAGCGACCGCGTCGCGAGCAAAATCGTGGAGGCTCTGCGCGCGCGGCGCGTTGAGTAAGTTCATGGGTTCAGGGGTTCATTAACCCATTGACTCGTTGACTCACTGATGGTTGACCAACTCCTTGCGGACATCGTGCCGATTTTGGAAGAAGAACATGCCGCCTGTCAGCAACTCATCGTCTTGGTGGAGGAGCAGCGTCGCTGTTTGATGGCGGGCGATGTCGAGGCGTTGAACGGGATTGTCGCGCGGGGGCAACGCGCCACCGCGCGCTTGCAAGCGGCGGAAGACCAGCGCCTCGCCACGCTGCGCCGCTACGGGTATGAGGATGCGGACGACGTGGTTCTGTCCGCTCTCGTGGCGCAGGCAAGCGAACCGTTGTCTTCGCGCTGCGAGCAACTGCGTCAAGCCCT
Organism: Abditibacteriales bacterium; assembly: GCA_025055355.1. Lineage (GTDB taxonomy): Bacteria > Armatimonadota > Abditibacteriia > Abditibacteriales > JANWYM01 > JANWYM01. The sequence continues at coordinate 4,207 of JANWYM010000154.1, read as the reverse complement.
CTACGTGGACGGACTCGCTCTGCGCGCGGGCACGGCAGCCAACCTGCGCCTGATGACCCAGTCCCAGCAACTCACGCGATGCCTCCTCGCTGCGATGGTCGCATCGCAGCGCCCCGAGGGCTACGCTCCTCCTGGTGCAGCCGGCAACGCGCAGGGTGTTAGCCTTTTGGTAGATAATCAAGTCTAACGGCACGCAGGGTTAAGGGTTGATGGTTAAGGGATTGCCGCTTTTGGCGTGGAGCGATGGGTCATGGACCGACAGCGCATCACGCTCCGCCAGGCAGCCTTTAACCTTCCACTCTTAACCCTGTTTCGTGTTTCTATGTCGCTCGAACTCGCTCTCAACACCGCCCGCCACGCACTCCTCGCCTACCAGCAGGCGTTGGACGTGACGGGACACAACATCGCCAACGCCCACACGCCCGGCGCCTCGCGGCAGGTGGTTCGCTTGGCGACGACGCTGCCTTACACCGACCCGGCGTTGCACAACGCGATCCAGCCGGGGCAGATAGGGACAGGCGTGAAAGTCGCCGACATTCGCCGCGTGCGCAGTGAGGCGCTGGACAATCAAATCTGGAGCGAGACGAGCGGCTGGGGACGACAGATAGCCCTACGCGACGCGCTCCAACAAGTCGAAGCCGTCCTCGCCGACCCGACGACGGGCGGCACGAGCAGCGCGCTGCGACAGTTTTATCAGGCGATGCACGACCTGTCGAACAACCCCGCCTCGTTGGGGCTGCGGGCGATTGCGCGGCAGCGGGCGGTGGCGCTTGCTGCCAGTTTCCGCCGCGACTATCAATCGTTGGTTGACCAGCGGACGCAACTCAATCAGCAGGTTAATCTGAAAGTGGACGCAGTGAATGACCTCGCACGACGGGTCGCTGAACTCAACGCGCAAATCGCCAAAATCAAAGCCGTTGGCGACAACCCCAACGACCTGCAGGACCGACGCGACCAACTCGTTGAGGAGATGGCTCAACTGGTCAACATCACGACGTGGACGGATGATTTGGGGCGAACCTCGGTGTTCATCGGTGGGGTGGACTTGGTGCGCGACGGCACGGTGAACGCCCTGACCGCCGCGCCCGACCCGCTCGACCCCAGCGTTCTGCAAGTTCAGTTCAGTCGGGACGGACAGACCGCGCAAATCACGGGTGGCGAAATTGGCGGCTTGCTCGCGGTGCGCGACGGCTACATTCCCGACACGATTGACCGCCTGAACGCGCTCGTGATGGAGTTCATCAATCAAGTCAACGCCCTGCACCGCACGGGCTTCACGTTGAGCGGCGCAGCGGGCGGCGACTTCTTCGTCGCGGGGGGAGACGCGCAGAGCATCGCGGTCGACCCGGCGATTCTCAGCGACGCGGGCAACATCGCGGCGTCCTCCACCAGCGGCGCGGTCGGCAACGGCAACGTCGCCCGCGCCATCGCCAACCTGGAAAACGTGAGGTTCATGGACGGCGGGGCGTCCACGTCGGAAGCGTATCACCGAACGACGATTTTGCAAATCGCCCAAGCCGCGCAGCAGGCGCACGCCGACGCCACCACCCGCGAGTCGGTTCTAACCCAACTCCGCGCCCAACGGCAACGCGTGTCGGGCATCAACATTGACGAAGAACTCATCAACCTCATCCGTTTCCAGCGCGCCTTCGAAGCCAACGCCCGCTTGTTGACGGTGGTGGATAGCATGATGGACACGGTGATTAATAGGATGGGAGCGTGATGAGAACCGTTAGCCCGTTGGCACGTTGGAAGTTTGGAACGTTGCGCTTCACGATTAGGGATGTTCCCTCTTCCCGTCGACCTCACGCTGGCGGAAAGAAGGAAGCAGACCGGGACCGTTGCCGTTAAACCCGTCAACCTTCCAACGTGCTAACGGTTCTGATATGAGGCATGCGCGTTAGCACTCAAGGGGTCACAGACCGTGTTATGTTTGAACTGAACCTGCATCTGGAGCGGTTGCAGCGGCTGCAGGTGCAACTGTCGTCAGGCAAGCGCCTCACGCGCGCCTCGGATGACCCGGCGGGCGCGGCAGCGGCGCTGGACTTGCGGGCAATCCTCGGGCAGGTCGAGCAGTATCAGCGCAACGGGGAGGACGCGCTCGGTTTCGCTCGCGCGACGGAAAGCGCGTTGGGCGAGGCAAGTAACTTGCTGCGTCAAGCGCGCACGCTAACCATCGCTGGCGCGAAGGACTCGCTTGGACAGGGGGAACGGACGGCGACAGCGATGCAGGTGCGGAACTTGCGCGATGCCCTGCTGCGCGTGGCGAACGCCGAATATGACGGGCGCAGCATTTTCAGCGGCACCAGAACGGACATCAAGCCGTTTTCGCTGGCGGGGGACGGCAGCGCCAACTACGCGGGCAACAGCGAGGACATCGTGCGCCAGGTCGGCAAGGACTTTCAGCAGACGGTCAACGTGCCCGGCGACGAAGCGTTCAACGTCAACGGTAGCGTGGCAGGCGTGGCAGATGCGTTCAAACTCCTGACCGACATCGCTGACGACATCGAGAACGGCAACGTCACCCGCCTGTCCGACACCAGGCTGCGGGAAATGGACGCGCTGTTGCAGCATGTCCTCGGCTTACGGGCGGACATGGGCGCGCGCCTCAACACACTGGAGATGACAAAGAACATGATGCTCAACACGCAGACCAACTTGCGCGAGCAACTCGCCAACACGGAAGAGGTCGACCTGTCCGCCGTCGTCACCCAACTCCAGACCGAAGAACTCACCTACCGCGCCGCCCTCGCAGCGGCGTCCCGCATCGTGCCCCAGTCACTGCTCGACTTTTTGAGGTGAGCGATGATTAGCCCGCGCCGATTTGGGGAACATTGCTGACCAGAGGTGAACCATGCGGATTCAGACGACACGCTTCGGAGAAGTGGAGATAAATGACGCGGCAATTCTGACGTTCCCGCAAGGACTGTATGGGTTCGAGCAGCGGCGTCAATTTTGTCTGATAGACCATCGCCCCGACTCCCCGCTCAAGTGGCTGCAATCGGTGGAGGACCCCGCGTTAGCCTTCGTGGTGATGAACCCGTTTGAGTATTTCCCGGATTACGAGGTGTTAATTCCCGACGAGGAAGCCGACGCGTTGGGGCTGACCGATCCCAGCCAAGCCCTTGTGCTGACCATCGTCGCCATTCCCAGCGACCCGTATCAGATGACGGCGAACCTGCTCGCCCCGCTCATCATCAACGGCGACACCAACCTCGCGCGTCAAATCATCCTGTCCGACCCGCGTTATTCGACCAAGCATCGCCTACTTCCCGAAGCCGCCGCATCGCCTTTCCCCGCGCCCAAGGGGGCAGCACCAACTGTTTCCCCTCCTTCGTGAGGAGGGGCTGGGGGAGGTTAATCTTTTGTGCTCATCGTCACCCGCAAACCCAAGCAGAGCGTCTATATCGGCGAGGACATCGTGGTGACCGTTCTGGAGGTGCAAGGTCAGCACGTCCGTCTCGGCATCCGCGCCCCTCAGCAGTTCAAGGTCTACCGCGAGGAAATCTTTGAGCGCATCCGCCTCGAAAACCAGCAAGCCGCCGCCGTGACCAGTGCCGCGCTGGACGAAGCGGCGAAGTTGATGCCCAAGAAGCCGTGAGCAACTCCAAGAGCCTCTCCCCAGAACCCGTAAGGCACAGGCTTCCTGCCTGTGAACAACGCACCCGTCAAGGGCGCGGCTACGTCCTTGGGGTAGGCTCATGGTCCTACTTTGTCACTTTTGCTTGACCACACCGGGCGCAGGTCTCTGACGCCACCCCGGAGGAAACCCGCGCCGAACGGGAAACGTGTCGTTCACCGATCCCTGCTTACTGGTCACTGGTGACCACTCACTGCCCCATCACCCGCCTCCGGCGTTTCTCCTCCCGCGCAATGAATCGGTTCGCCCGCGCGGTGAGTTCATCCAGCGCTTGCTGAGGGGAGAGTTGTCGGGTCATCGCGGCTTGGAAGGCAAAGTTAATCATGTCGCGCAGGGCGACGCTGTAAGGCTGGATGGCGTCTTTCGTGCCGTATTTGGTCACGCGGAGGACGTAGCGTTGATAGGGGTCTGTGCCCCACACGTCCAAAGCGGAGCGGCGCGTGGGCAGCGTGGAAAGCGCGTAGGAGACTTCGCGCACGTGTTGGGTGTTGACCATGAACTTCACGAAGTCCATGACGACGCGCCGCTTGCGCGGGTCGCGCTGCTTGAACACACATGGCGAATCGG
>JANWYM010000153.1 GCA_025055355.1 Abditibacteriales bacterium | reverse complement strand
CCTTCGCGCCGAAACTGACCTGCCGCCAAATCGCGCTCACCTGTCAAACGTTACGCGGGCGGGACGACGTGACCACGTCATCGCTCATCGAGTTCATCGGCCGATTCAACCTGGAGAGCAATGTGGACACCGCCAAGGTCGAGGAAATCTCGCTTGCCGACCTCAAGGGACTGGACAAAGTGGTGGAGACGCTGCGGGTGCAGGTGCTGCTGCCGCTGCAGAACGCTCAGTTGGCGCGGGAGTTGGACCTGCGCCCCAAGCGGGGGGTGCTGCTCTACGGTCCGCCCGGCACCGGCAAGACCAGCATCGGGCGCGCCTTGGCGCACGAGTTGGGCAGCAAGTTCTTTCTGATTGACGGCGAGGCGTCCGACCGCGAGTGTCACTTCGGCGGTTACGTCTATCGTCTGTTCCGCGCCGCCGAACAGAACGCGCCATCGGTGGTGTTCATTGACGACTCGGACGTGCTGTTCAAACACGGAGACGATGATGACAGCCGCACGCTCTACCGCCACCTGCTGTCGCAGTTGGACGGGATGCACAGCAAGGGCAAGGGCGATGTGTGCGTCATGTTGACGGCAATGGACGTGAGAGACCTGCCGCCCGCGCTGATTCGTTCCGGGCGCGTGGAGTTGTGGCTGGAGGTCACCCTGCCCGATGCGAAGGCGCGGGCGGAGATTTTGCGCAGCCGCTGCGAGAAGTTGCTGGGGCGGTTCCCCGACCTCGATGTGGAGCGCGTTGCGGCGGCGACTGAGAACTTCACCGGCGCCGACCTGCGGCGGCTGGTCGAGGACGCGAAGAACCAAATTGCTTACCGCCTGCTGCACGACGGGACGGTGGTGGATGTGACGGACGAGTTTCTGAAAGCCGCCAAAGCGTTGCTGCAGAACAAAGACCGCTACCGCTATGGAGCGGGCAAGGCGCGGGCAGGGTTTCGCAACGGCGACGAGGAGTAGAGCGGCAGGCGTAAGGTCTACGTCATCATCGCCAGAGAGGAGAGGATGAACCAATGAACGTTCGTGACCTCGCCGAACGCCATCGCATCCTTTACGCGCGCGCCGGCAGCCACGCTTACGGGCTGGCGTCGGAGACGAGCGATGAGGATTTTCGCGGGGTGTTCATCGGCTTGCCGGACAACGTGGTGGGGCTGTATCCCGTTGAGCAGTGCGACGGACCAGGGGACGTGGTGATTTACGAGTTGAAGAAGTTCATCCAGTTGGCGAAGGACTGCAACCCGAATATCATCGAGCTGCTCTACGTGGACGAGAGCGACATCCTCTTCCAGAACGAGTGGTGGCAGCGCATCAAGGCACAGCGGGATTTGTTCCTCACGAAAAAGGCGAAGTTCACCTTCTCCGGCTACGCGATGGCGCAACTCAAGCGGATTCGCGGACATGAGAAATGGATCAATAACCCGATGCCCGAAGAGCCACCCGACCCCGCGAAATACGTGAAGGTGAAATACATCGAAGGCTTGGGGCAAAAGGAGGTCTTCGACCAGAACGCCTACGACACCGCGCTCAAACAGTGGCGGCAGTATTGGGAGTGGAAACGGAACCGCAACCCGCAGCGAGCGGTGCTGGAGGAGAAGTTTACGTATGACACGAAGCATGCGACCCACCTCATCCGGTTGTTCCGGATGGGCATCGAAATCCTCAGCGGTCAAGGCGTCCTTGTGAAGCGCCCCGACCGCGAGGATTTGCTGGCGATTCGCAACGGTAAGTTGACCTACGACGAACTCCTCGCGCTGGCGGAGGATTACGACAGACAACTGGACGAACTCTACGAAAAATCCGACCTGCCGCACGCGCCGGACGTGGAGCGAATCAATCAGTTGCTGCTGGAGGTGTATCAGGGGTTCTGGAAAGAACGCGGACTGTGGTGAAAAGTTCGTCCTGCCCGCGCCGGACGTGAAGGTTAAGGAGAACTTCGTGCTCCGCAATGAACCTCTGACGCGTGGCAACGGCAGCAAGCCACACATCGCGGAGTTCTGCTACCGCACCAGCGGTGACACAGTTTACGTGTGCCGTCATTACCCCAACGGTGTGACCGAAGCGGACTATCGTAGGCTCATCCAAAGCGACCCGCAGAGCAAGCACTGGCGCTGGCAAGTCATGCGCCGCAACCCACAGGTTTACGTCAAAGGGCGCATCCGCCACTCCGACCACAAGAGGATCGTCCTGCGCGGCTGGCATCGGGTCGTGATGAACACGGAGAACGAATCCCACGCCCTGCGGAACGTCGCGTTTCTGGATTAAGATGGACGCGAGGTGCTGAAAGGGGATCCTTCGACACCTCCTGACGCACGGGTGCGGCGCCGGCCGAGCGCCGGCGGCAGCGAGGGGCATGAACACTCCGCCCGTGTGCCCCATCCTGTCTCTTCTTTGTTCAGCAGGAGGAAGTCTCTCCGCTATGCCGAATGAAAGCGTAGAAGTTCGTGAGCGCCCTGCTCACGCACAGTCGGCACGTTAAATCAGAAGAGTTATCGTGGATGTTCCTTATGTCGCTATGCCATCACGATTGGCGGAGAGCAAGTTTCTTGAACCCTACGCCCTCGCTGACCGAGATGCCGCCGCCGTTATCGTCCCTCTCTTGATATAGCGCGCAGCCGGCTGCGGCGCGACTTCGCGGCGAGTTCGTTGGCAATGACACGGATTAAGATACTGAAACCCAGTTTGATTCTGCCACTGCGTCCAGACGGTTCGCAGCCGCCGGGCGAAGTCGTATGCAGAGTTGGCGTCAGAAGTGGCGGTGAGTCGAAAGTAGTCTGAAAGGAGTGATACTTATGCCCAGCCCATTTCCCGGTATGGATCCTTATCTTGAAAACCCAATCCTATGGACAGGATTTCATCAAAGGTTAATTGCATGCACTTGCGCAGAGGTGAACTCGCTCCTGCCGCCGCACTACGTCGCAGACATCGGCGAGCGGGTTTACATTGTCCAGCCAGATCGCAACATTTATCCTGACGTAGTTGTGTTTGAGCAGCCCCTCCTTCCAACGCGGCACGAGCAGGGCGCAGAGGGAGCGGTGACAGCAGTGGCGACGGCGAGTGACCCGCCGTTGGTGATAACCTACGAGCCAGAGGAAATACGCGAGGTGTTCATCGAAATCTTCCCCGTCGGGGAGGAGAGCCGCGTCGTGACCATCATCGAAGTTCTCAGTTACTCCAACAAAACAGCAGGCAGCGAGGGGCGGAAACTCTACAAAGCCAAGCAACGAGAGGTCCTGACGAGCGAAACACACTTGATTGAGATAGACCTGTTGAGACAAGGTGAGCACACGGTCGCACCATCGCAAGAAGAGTTGCGCAAAAGGTGCACGTGGGATTACCTTGTCAGCCTGCATCGCGGCGGGGAGGGAAACCGCTTCGAGGTCTGGGCTATCACGGTGCGGCAGCGGCTGCCACGTATTCGCGTTCCGCTGGCTGGGGGCGACCCCGATATTGTGTTAGACTTGCAAGCGGTGTTCAATCGCTGCTACGACGAGGGCGCTTACGCCCGCCGACTGGACTACCGCCGCGACCCACTCACACCGTTGACGGAGGAGGATGCCGCCTGGGCAGCCGCGCTGCTGCGCGAACGGGGATTGCGGGAGTGAAACAGCGACGGGAAGGTGAGCCAATCCGTTGTGACTGGACTTCTGCAAAGTGGCGATTTCACCCCTCCCCCAATCTCAGCCGCCGTGACCTGCGCCGATGGCGAGCGATTCTCCACAACTGCGAGAAGCATGGCTGGGAGAGCCAAAGCAAAGGGCGTCCTGGTTTCCTCGCCTACCTGAAAGGCATGGTCGCTTACGTGCAGATGGTGAACCCAGAGCAGGGCGCGAGGTTGGCGGAACAGTTGGCGCGGGTTACGGGGACAGCGGCAACGTAGTGCGCAGATTCCTACATCGCAGAACGTAAAACCATTTCACTTCCCGGCGATAGCGCCGGACGGGGATGGGGCGGACTTGTTCCACGGCAGCGAACGCCTGACGCAGCGCGCGGGTGCGGGTAATGAGGGGATTGGGGAGGCTGCCGTGAGATGGAGAGTTCACCTCCGCCACGTAAATCGCGTCACGCCCGCGTTCGTGCGCCAGCCCCTGGGAGGCGTCAATGCTGTTCAACACGCCCACCAGCCCGTATTTTGCGCTATATTCACGGTCCAGTGTGTAAACGCGCTTCGTTTGACGCCCGTAGAAAGCGTAGGCTAACGCGCAAGGAAACGTCTCCCCCAAAAAAAGGGCATCACCGGGCATCAGTTTATCCACTTCCGCTGCCATCGCACGCCAGCCGAGGAGTTTGGCGAAAGGCGGGCGGCTGCCCATCAGCCGACTGCCCAGCCCCGTGGCGCCTTCAAAGACGTAAACGGCGGACGTGACAAAGCCAAGCGCAAGCGCTAACCCTGCGTAAACGCGTCTCCCCTTGCGTTGCGGGGAAGCCGTCTGCATCATCACCGCCGCGACCAGAGCCGCGACGTAAGCGGGCGCGTCCCAATGTTCGCGGTTGAGCACCCGCTTCGTGACCGCCGCAATCAAGAGGAAAAAGACGAACATCACCGCCGAAAAGCAAAACAGAAAGAGCAGGCGATCGTCTTTTTTCCGCACGCCGTTGATACCTGCCCACACCATCGCGGCGAGCAAACCGCAGTAGAGCAGCGGCGAGAGGTAGCCCGCGTGGAGCAGTTGGTAGATGACGATGCCTGACACACTCGGCGGTTGAAGCGTCTGCCGTTCACTGAGGTGATAGCGCGTAGCGGAAAAGTGTGTGGCGTATTCGTGTCCCATTGCCGCCGGGGCAAAGACGAGAAACGCGACGGCGAGGCTGAGATAAGGTCCGCGCGACCGCAGATGCGCCCGCCACGTTGGGGAGAGCAACAGGCACAGCAGAAGCGATGGATAGTAGAGAACGATGATGTACTTGATGTAAAGCCCGATGCCCACTGTCATGCCCGCGAGAGCCCACCACGATAACCGCCATGTTTCCAGCGCTTTGAAGGTGAAGTAGAGGGCAAGCGTCCAGAAGAAAAGTTGGGTGCCGTCGGGGGTCGTCACCACGCCGAAGGCGAAGTAACTGGGCACGGCGGCGGCGGCGATGACCGACCACAACGCGACGCGCCTCCCGCCGATGTCCCGCGCCAAGAGGTAGAGCGGAACCGGCATGAGCGTCGTCAGCAGCATCGGGAAAACGCGGACGCCCAACTCCGTTTTGCCCAACAAGAAAGTCCCTGCCCGCACGAGCAACGGGATGCCCGGCGGGTGCGGCGTGAAACTTAACAGCGCGCGCTCCGCCAGCCAAGCGTAGAGGGCTTCGTCGGGGAACAGGTCGAAGTTGAGCGCGATCGCCAGCCGGGCGAGCAGCAGCGCGGCGGTGACCAGCAGGAACGTTGCGCTTGTCACTGGGTTTCTGTTCTCAGGATTGAGTTCTTTCATCGGGTTGAAACGCCAGCCGGTGCGACGTTCTCCTGCTGCAACTGTTGTTACGGGATCAGCACGATCTTCCCGAAAGTCTGCCGCGCCTCCATGCGGCGGTGCGCTTCGGCGGCGTCTCGGAGGGGGTGAGACTCGCCGACGATGGGTCGCATCACGTCCGCCTGAATCCAGCCGAACATGGTGGTCAACGCCTCCTGCATCAGGTCCGGCTGCGTGGCGAAATAGCGCAGGTTCAAGCCGGCGACGGTGTGACCTTGCGCAAGAAGTTGGATCCCGCTCACACTGCGCGCGTCGCCGCTGGCGCAGCCCGCGACGACCACGCGCCCCAACGCGGCGAGACACTCAAAGTTCTTCTCGAAAACCTCTCCACCGACGGTCTCCACAATCACATCCACCCCCCGCCCGTTCGTGTGCGCCTTAACGATTGGGACGAAATCCTCTCGCGCGTAGTTGATACAAACGTCCGCCCCCAACTGCTTAACCTTTGCCAACTTCTCATCGGCACTGGCAGTGGCGAATACTTTTGCCCCCATGATTTTCGCCATCTGCACCGCCGCCGTGCCGACCCCTCCCGCTGCCGCGTGCACCAGAACGCTCTGACCGGGCTTGACCTCGCCGCCCGCGCCTTTGAGGGCGAAATAGGCGGTGAGAAACTGCACGGGGAACGCTGCCCCCTCGGCGGGCGTCCACTTTTCGGGCACCGCCAACGCGGTGTCTGCTGACATCACGCAATATTCCGCGTAGCCCGCCGACCCAATCCCCATGACGCGCTGCCCCACGCGGAACCCTTGCACGCCTGCGCCCACGGCTTCGACGATGCCGCACACCTCAAAGCCCGGTGTGAACGGCAGCCTGCCGCTGCCATACCTCCCTCGCCGCGCCAGCGTGTCCGCGTAATTGACGCCAGCGGCTTCGACCCTCACTAATAACTGCCCCGCGCCGACGGCAGGCAGGGGCGCGTCCTCATACTTCATCACCTCTGGCTCGCCAAATGCGTGAACGATGATGGCTTTCACAGTGTGCTCCTCGCTTGGTCCCTTGACAGGGTGATGAGAGCCTCTCCGAAGAACGGGTAGCGCCGACATCCTGTCGGCATTTTATGCAGGCTGGAAGCCTGCGCCACCCGGTTTTGGGAGAGGCTCTTAGCAGGATAAATTAACGTCCTGTCAATCCTGTCAAAAAAATTAAACCTTCAGAACTGCGGCCGCGCCGTAGCCGACGACGTGCGCGCGGTCGCGAGTGATGTCGCCCGACGTCGAATGCCCTAAAATTTCGCCGCGCGTTGCGCCCATAATTTGACAAGCGGCAAGCATCACGACGGCGGCGATGGCGTCGCTCAGCGACTCATACCGGCGGATGCATGTCATGAGTCCTGCGGCATCCAAATCAGCGATGCATCGAAGTGCCACCATGTCCTGCTGTTTGGCGACTTCGTGGGGTTGATAGTGCGTCAGGTCGCAACTGGCGATGACGACGGCGTTGCGGTCTTTGAGCGCGTCCCCGATGACAGCGCCAATGGTTTGCAAAGTGCCGAAATCATACGCCGAAACGGCCATCGGCACGATGCGCGGCGTGCGGTCACGATAGCAGAATTGCAGGAACGGCAACTGCACTTCAATGGCATGTTCGGGATGTGAGGGAAGTCCCAGATGCGGCAGTTCGCTCACCTGAATGAGAGGGTGACGCTCAACGAGCGCGGCGGCGAGTTCGGCGTCCACAGGCACTTCGCCCAACGGGGTTTCCCAGACGCCTTCCGCCCACACGGCGCAATCGCCGACGGGACGATAGTGGGCGGGCGCGACAATGACCGCTACCTCTGGCACGCCGTCTTCGGCTAAGCGCACGTAACTGCGCGTGGCGGGCGGACCCGAATACAGGTAGCCCGCATGGGGACACACCAGCCCCACAATGACGCGCGCACCGTCGGCGGCGACAACCGGCAGATGTCCCGCACCCAACGGGTGCAGACAGGACGCCGCAATGCTCTTTTCCAACTCCGCTGGATTGTCCTCGTAAAACAACCCTGCCACCAGCGCCGGGCGGTGATGTCGTTCATGCGCCATCGCCCTCACCTCGGCGTGTTCATTCGACGCGACGGCGGACTATCCTCTCATCTTCGCATTGACGCTCCTGAGCAGTTCAAGTAAACTATGAGGTAATGAACAAGCAGCCGGAAGTCATCCAAGCGATGTTCTCTGCCATCGCCGGTCGCTACGACCTGCTGAATCACCTCCTGAGCGCGAATCAGGACAAGGCGTGGCGGCGCCGAGGGGTGGCGGCACTTAACGTGCCGCCCGGGGGGCGGGTGCTGGATGTTGGGGCTGGCACAGGTGATTTGGGAATAGAGTTGGCGCGGCGGCACCCGCACGTCGGGCTGATTTGCGCGGCGGATTTCGCGCTGCCGATGCTGCACATCGCGCAGGACAAATTCGCCCAAGTAGCGCCGACATTCCGTCGGCATTTTAGGCAGGACGCGGAGGCTACAATGTTCGCCTGCGTCGGGGCGGATGGGTTGCGGCTGCCCCATCGGGATGACACGTTTGATGTGGTGATGAGCGCGTTCACCGTACGGAACTTCTGCGACCTGACGGCGGGGCTGCGCGAGATGCACCGCGTCACGCGGCGCGGCGGACAGGTGCTTGTCCTGGAGTTCTGCAAGCCGACGGCGCGTCTTCTGCGGCGGGGGTTTAACGTTTTCTTTCGCCACGTCCTGCCCCGCGTGGGACGCTGGATCTCCCGGCATCCGTTTGCTTACGACTACCTGCCCCACTCTGTTGAAGACTTCGTTACGCGGCGCGAGATGGAGGAGTTATTGCGCGCGGTCGGCTACGGCAACGTGCGCTCGAAGGACCTGACCGGCGGAGTGGCGACGATGTTCGTCGCCACGAAGGGGTGAGGGTTGGCACTTTAACACGTCGGCACGTTGGCACGTTGGCAGGTTAGCAGGTTGGCCGGTTGGCACGTTAGCACGTTCAACGTTCCAACGTTCTAACGTCCTGACGTGCCAACCGGCCAA
>JANWYM010000152.1 GCA_025055355.1 Abditibacteriales bacterium | reverse complement strand
GAGGACGAGTCCGCGCTGCACACCGTTGTCGTCAAGCCGAACCTCTCCAAGTTGGGACCGAAGTTCGGCAAGCGGTTGCCGCAGATTCAGGAGGCGTTGGCGGCAGCGGAGGTCCGCGCGCAAGCAGCCGCCGGCGAGCCGGTGGCACTCCGCATCAACGGCGAGACGGTGACGCTCGCGCCCGAGGACCTCATTGTAGAGCGCGTGCCAGCGGCGGGGTTGCATGTGGCGTCTGACAACGGTTGTCTCATTGCGCTGGACACCAATCTCACGACCGACTTAAAACGCGAGGGCATGGCGCGCGACTGCGTGCGCTACGTCCAGGATTTGCGCAAAAAAGCGAACTTCCACGTCGCCGATAGAATCGTTATTTACTATCTCGCCGAGGGTGAGGCGGCGGCGGCTATCGTGCAGCACGCTGATTACATTCGACAGGAGACGTTAGCCAATAACTTGATGCCGGGCAGCCCCCCCGATGGGGCTGTCACGACGACGTTCAACTTGGGAGGGCAGACGGTGCAGGTGGGCATCCTGCGCGTCCAGACGGATTGAGGAGGTGGCATGATGGCAAGTCGAACGACAGACCTATCGCAACTCCGACAGCGTTTAGAAGCGGAACGTGCCCGCCTCTTAGACGAGAAGAACAAGGTCGGATTCCGCGCGATTCGGCGCAACGGCGAGGTGCTGAGCGCGGAGTCGCAGTATGATGACCACATCGCTGAACTGGGCACGGACGCTTTCGAGCGCGAGCGGGATTTGGCGTCGGCGGACAGCGTGGGGAGCCTGTTGGAAGAGGTGGAAATCGCGCTGCGCAAGATTGAAGAGGGCACGTATGGTGTGTGCGACGCCTGCGGTAACCCCATCAGCGCCACGCGGTTGGAGGCGCTGCCCTACGCAAGCCTCTGCTTGGATTGCGAGAAGCAGGCGGAACGGTGATGGTGAAAGAGAAAGTCACGGAGACAACCCAGGTTGAAGTGAAGCAAGTTGACAACCCGCTCCCTATGCGATTGTGGTGGTTCTACGCAGGGGCGTTAGTGGTTCTTCTGCTCGACCAAATCACGAAAGTTCTCGTTCGCCGCTTTTTGGCAGAGGGGGAGGTTGTCGCCGTCATTCCCAACGTCGTGCACCTCCAGCACGTTAAAAACACCGGCGCCGCTTTTGGGCTTTTCGCCGGCGCCACGCCGCTGCTTTCACTCATCCGAGCGGGCGTGTGCGTGTTCATCCTCCTCACCGCTCGCTACTGGGTCGCTCGGGGGTGGTATCTGTCCGTCGTGTGCCTGCTCATTTTAGGTGGCGCGGCGGGCAACCTTGTGGACGCGGTGCTGTTTGGCGCCGTGACCGACTTCATTGACCTCGACACCTCCTTTCGTTTCATCCGCGATTGGCCTGTGTTCAACGTCGCCGACATCGCGCTCAGCGTGGGAGCGGTGATGCTGGTAGGGGAGTTGTTGTTTCAAAAAAAAGTCGAGCGCCCGTGAGTCACTGTCAACGGATTCTGAGAGCGGATTAAACGGATTGCTTTGGATAGAACACCGATACCTTCCGCCTAATCCGTTACCGAAATCCGTTGACAGCACCTATTGACTCAGGCTCACATGCTTTCATGCGTTCTGTTCTCGTCGAAATCCCACCGTTGCCGTCCCTGCTCGCCTACGCCCTAATGGGCGTTGTCCTCATACTGTTCGTGGTGCGGTTGGTGACGGCATGGCGGTCAGCGGAAACGCGGAAAGAGTTCCCTTCGGTTGTCCTTCTCTCTGCGCTGATGGCGGCGGCGTTCATCGGGCTGTTGATATATTGGCGCGGGCATCCCATCCTGGTGCGCTCCTACGGGTTTATGCTGATGCTGGGCTTTGCGGCGGGGACGTTCGTGACGCTACGCGAGGCGCGGCGGTGCGGGGTGGACGCAGAGGTGTTTTTGGACTTTGCGATTTGGGCGCTGGTGTCCAGCATCGTGGCGGCGCGGCTGACCTTCGTGATGCTCAACGCCGCCGATTACGAGGATGACTTCGGCAAGGTCTTTCAACTGTGGGGGGGCGGGCTCAGTTTTCACGGCGGGCTGGCGGGCGGCATCATCGCTCTCATCGTGTTCTGTCGGCGGCGCAAGTTGCCCTTTCTGAGGATAGGGGACCTCATCGCGCCCGCCCTGCCGTTGGGTTACGCTTTCGCCCGCGTGGGTTGCTTCCTCAACGGCTGCTGTTACGGCACGCCGACCAAAGTGGCTTGGGCGGTGGCGTTCCCTGATGAGAAGTTCGCCGGCGCCCACACGCCCCCCAGCCACCCGACGCAGATTTACGCGCTCCTGCTGAGTCTCGTTGTCTTCGGCGTCCTGTGGGGCGTGAGGACGCGCACCAAGTTCGCGGGGCAACTTATCTGCCTTTACCTCATTCTCTACTCCATCGAGCGTTTCATCGTTGAATTCTTCCGCAAAGACGTGACCGCCGCTCCCTTCCTGCGCACGCCCCTCACGCAGGGACAAGTCGCTTCCATTGTCCTCATCGTTTTGTGCGTGTGGTTCTGGCGCGTGCTGGCGCGCCGTGCTGAGAGGGAAAAAGCCCGCGTGGAACAAGAGCCGCCTCAGCGCAAGAAGAAACGGGAAAAAGCCAGCGCAAAGAGGTGATCCCGCTGATGGGATGGCACGACGCAGAGAGGGCATCCACCTGTCCCCGTTGGTCCATGCCATCAGTGGCATCGCTGCACCTGGGGCATTGGACACTGGACATTTGACGTTCACTGTTCCCGCTGAGTCCTCCGGTCAGCGTCTGGACGTTTTCGTCGCACGCCACTGTCCCGACCTGTCGCGTGCGCGGGCTCAGCGACTCATCAAAGAGGGGCACGTGCACGTGAACGGCGCGGCGGCCAAACCCAGCCACGTGGTAAGAGAAGGGGAGACCGTCACGGTGGAGATGGAAGCATCGCCGACCGCGCCGCCGACAGTGACAGGCCAAGACATTCCCCTGGAGGTTCTACACGAGGACGACGATGTGCTGGTCATCAACAAGCCACGTGGCATGGTCGTGCATCCGGCAGCGGGCAACTGGTCGGGCACACTCGTCAACGCCCTGCTGGGGCGGGGGGAGCCTTTTTCCACAGCGGGCGGGGGCGACCGCCCGGGCATCGTGCATCGCCTGGACAAAGACACCTCTGGCGTGATGGTCGTCGCCAAGAACGACCGCGCTCATCACAAGTTGGCGAAACAATTCCAGGAGCGCAAGGTCGAGAAGCGGTATCTCGCGCTGGTATGTGGGGAGATCAGAGAAGCGAGCGGCATCGTGCGCGCCCCTATTGGACGGCATCCCGTGAACCGCCAAAAAATGGTCGTGCTGCCGACGGGACGCGACGCCATCACGGAATACGTCGTGCAGGAGCGCTTCAAGGACTTTACGCTGGTGGAGTGTCATCCCCTCACCGGGCGCACGCACCAGATTCGCGTGCATCTCAGTTACATCTACCACCCCGTCGTGGGGGATGACGTTTACGGGGGACGGGCGCGCGCCCTGCAAGCCGCGCAGAAGGACGCGCCGCTTTCCCGCTTGATCGCCGCCTTGAGCGGACAGGCGTTGCACGCTGCTGCGCTCGCGTTCAACCACCCGACCGGCGGGCGGCGCCTGACGTTCGCGGCACCGATGCCGCAAGACATGGCAGACATCCTGGAACGGCTGAAAACGACGGGGAGACAGGATTAACAGGATAGACAGGATACGGAGTCCCGAACTCGTCCGAGACTCCGTAGGCAGCGCACCCTGCGCTGCCAACAAGATCGCCCGCGACGGCCTCGCGGATTCCGGTGCGGCGCGACGGGCGACATGGCGGCGAACGCAAAATATAACTAAACTTCCCTGTCCATCCTGTTCATCCTGTCAAAAGAAGGAGAATGAGCGCGTTGAAGACCGATGTGACCTGGGACTTGTCCGACTTGTATGCGGGCGTGGACGACCCGAAGATTGAGAGCGACGTAGCGTCCGTGAAGAAGCGGGCGGAGGAGTTCGAGAGCAAGTATCGCGGCAGGATTGCCGTCAGCGATTTGACGGCGGCGACGTTGCGCGACGCGCTGGATGAATACGAAGCCCTGCTGCGCGACGAGCAGAAGCCGTCGGCGTTCGCCTACCTGCACTTTTCCACCGACACCACCGACCCAGCACGCGGGGCGCTGCTGCAAAAGATGCAGGAAGCCGGGACGGAGATTGCCACGCATCTGATTTTCTTCGACCTCGAAATCGGCAAAATACCGCAGGAGACTTATGACCGCCTCATCGGTGATACCGCGCTGGACCCGTATCGCCACTACTTGCAACATCAGCGCGCGCTGGCGGCGCACTACTTGAGCGAGGCGGAAGAGAAAATTCTGGAGGAAACCGCTAACAGCGGACCGCGTGCCTTTGGGCGTTTGTTTACGGAGATCACGGCACGGCAGAAATTCAGGGTGACAGTGCGCGGGGAGGAGCAGGAACTGACCCAGAGCGAGATATTAGCGCTCCTTTACGACCCTGACCGCGCGGTGCGCCAAGCCGCCGCCGCGAGTTTTACGGAGGGGCTGAAGGAGCATCACCACGTTCTGCATTTCATCTTCAACACGCTGCTGCATGACAAAGCCGTGAAAGACCGCCTGCGGCGCTACGCCGAACCCGAAGAGGCGCGGCA
The DNA here is from genome assembly GCA_025055355.1 of Abditibacteriales bacterium. Lineage (GTDB taxonomy): Bacteria > Armatimonadota > Abditibacteriia > Abditibacteriales > JANWYM01 > JANWYM01. The sequence goes on along the minus strand of JANWYM010000152.1, from coordinate 3,823 downwards.
TCTGGACAACGAACTGTCCAAAGAGGTCGTGCAAAACGTCGTGGAGGTGTGCGTGGAGAACTACGGCGTCGTCGCGGACTACTACCACCTGAAGCGGCGGCTGTTGGGGCTGGACGAACTCACGCACTACGACCGCTACGCGCCGATTCTGGACACGCAGGTGGAGATATCGTTTGACGAGGCGCGGGAGATGGTGCTGAACTCCTTCCGCGCCTTCTCGCCGCAGGTTTACGACATCACCGAGCCGTTCTTCTCTAAGCGTTGGATTGATGCAGCGGTGAAGCCGGGTAAAGCGGGCGGGGCGTATTGCTCCTCTGTTTCCCCCGACTGGCATCCCTACGTCTTCATGAACTACACGGGCAAGCCGCGTGACGTGATGACGCTGGCGCACGAATTGGGACACGGGATCCATGGGGTTTTAGCGTGCAAACAGAATCTACTCAACTTTCACGCCTCCCTGCCGATGGCGGAGACGGCGAGCGTGTTCGGCGAGATGTTAGTGTTTGAAGCCCTGCAGAAGACGCTGACCGACCCGAAGGAGAAACTCGCCCTGCTGGCAGAGAAAATTGAGGACACCTTTGCGACGGTGTTCCGTCAGGTGGCGATGTTCCGCTTTGAGCAGGCGGTGCATCGTGCGCGCCGCGCGCAGGGGGAGTTGACGGTGGAGACGGTCAACCAACTCTGGCAAACTCACATGCAGGAGATGTTTCAGGACTCGCTCCGGTTGGGCGACGACCATGCGTGGTGGTGGCTCTACATTCCGCATATTTTCCAGTCGCCGTTCTACGTTTACGCTTACGCCTTCGGCGAACTACTGGTGCTGGCGCTTTACGCTCGCTACCGACAAGAGGGCGAGCCGTTCATTCAAAAATACCTTAACCTGCTCGCCGCTGGCGGCTCGGACTCCCCACCGAATCTTTTGAAAGCGATGGACATTGACATTGCCGACCGTGCCTTCTGGCAAGGCGGCGCCCGCCTCATTCGGCAGATGGTAGAGCAGGCGCAGGAACTCGCCCGACTTTTTTGAACAAACGAGGCCCTCCGCCGTCTTTTGGAGCAGACCCAATCAACAGTGAGGAGTTGCTCATGTGTCAACTGAGACACCACGTCGCATGAATAATATCATAGCGAGCGCCGCGTAGCCGTCTCCGCCGCTTCGGTGGTCTCCGCTGGGGATTGCTTCGCTGGGCTCGCAATGACACATGGGCGTCTGTCCTGGCGAGCGCCGCGCAGCCATCTCCGCCGCTTGGGTGGTCTCCGTCGGGGATCGCTTCGCTGCGCTCGCTATGATAGGTATCTTCAAAGGAGGCATGTCTATGTTCAAGCCAAAACTGTGGATGACGGTAGCCCTCGCGGTCGCGGTTGCCGCGCCGTCGTGGGCGCAGGGGCGGGGACAGGGGCGCTTCGGCGGCGCCTTTGGAGGACCGGGCGGAGTGGTGCTGCAACTGGTGCGGATGCCAGAGGTGCAAGCCGAGTTAAAGTTGACCGACGAACAGAAGGTGAAGTTGCAGCAGGTCGGACAGGAACTCCTGCAGAGCGGGCGAGAACTCTTACAGGGCTTGCGTGACCTCTCGCCCGAAGAGCGGGAGAAGAGACGGCAGGAGTTCCAAGCCGAGACGACGAAGAGAATCAACGCCGTTCTCAATGAGGAACAGCGGAAGCGTCTGCGGCAGTTGGTGCTCCAGCGGCAGGGTGTCGCCATCATCGCTCAAGACGAGGAAGTCGCTCAACAGCTGAAAGTGACGAACGACCAAAAGTTAAAGATTCAGGACATCGTGCGCGCGGCCAATGAGGAGCGCCGAGCGTTGTTACAGGGGGGCTTTGGCGGTGGCGGTGGGGGGGTCAGCCCTGAGATGCGCGCCAGGATGAACGAAATCACCAGAAAGACCAATGAGAAGATTGAAGCCGTGCTGACGGACGAGCAGAAGAAGCAGTGGAAGGAAATGTGCGGCGCGCCGTTCGACTTCCCCGAACCCCGCCGGGCAGCGTAGTGGCAAATCATCCGTCCGCAATGTTTGTCAAACAGCCCAGATGACACTCAGAGCATCTGGGCTGTTCTTTTACTGACAAACTTTTACGTTCTGCGCTTCTCTTTTTCTCGGCTGCAGGGAAACGCCAGGGCGAGCGCGGCGAAGCCATCCCCTGCGGAGGAGGTTGCTGCAGCGGGGGGATGGCTTCGCTGCGCTCGCCGTGACAGGCATTGTCGCAGGAGAGGGCAAAACGCAGCTGAAAAATGAACTGCCGACGCGGGAGGCAACCGGGTCGGTGGGGGATATGAAGCCGCTCGAAGAAACGATACCACAAGTCGGTGAGACAGTGGTGGGCGCAGGGAATTAGGAGTTGATATTATTGCAAGAAGTCAAGCCGTCTCAACAGGGGACAGGTCTCGCGGTTGCATCACTGGTGGTGGGGATTCTGTCGCTGATGCTGATATGCTGCGCAGTTAGCCCTCTCACGGGTTTGGTTGCAGTGGCGCTGGGCGTGGCTCACATGCGTCGCAGCCCGGCAAAGCGCGGGTTAGCGATTGCGGGCATCAGCACGGGAGCCGTCGGAGCAGTGCTCGGCATCTTGGCCGCTATGTTGGGCGTAAAGGTGTGGCGAGCGTTCAACACGCCGCCTCCTCCACCGCCACCATTGCCGACGAACTTTGTCGTGCGCCCGACGTTCACACTCAAGGACGGACGCCGCGTTGAAGCAGGCACCGCGTTCGGCGCAACGATGGACGGGGGTGAACCCGTGCTGCTGTCTGCCCTGCACCTGTTGGGTCAAGCGGGCGGGCTGGACAAGCAGATACCCGCCGAGCAAGTGCCCGATGTGGTGACCGCCGTGACACTGTTCAACATGGACCGCAGTCAGCGAGTCGGCGTTGCCGGCAAAGGGTTGCTGCGTGAGGGGTTTCCGATAGGCGAAGGACCGACGGAAAGCGATTGTCGGGGCGACATCGTGGCGTTTCAACTTTCCAAGCAAAGCCGCATAGGCGTCGCGCCGCTGGCGAAGGAGAATCCTCCTTTTCTGAGCCGTGTGTGGGTGGTGGGTAAAGAGTTCTCCAAAGCGGGCGCGGCAGCGGACCTGTTGCCCGGATTGGTGTGGATGCCCACGCACAAGAATATCGTTGTCGTCATGCAGACCCCCTTCGACCTGTCGGGGTTCAGCGGCGCGCCCGCCGTCAACGAAAAGGGGGCAATCGTGGGGATGGTAGTCGGTGGGAGCAGCGGACGAGATGGCAGACCCATCGTGCTGCTAAATCCCGTTGCTGATGTGCGTAAGCAACTGGAAAGCGTGCAGCGGGAATGAGCGGGGCGGGGCAACCTGTAACCAGTTCCACGTTGCCTGACAACGCAAATTGACCCTGCTATCACCACGCGGCAGAGCCATTCCCTACGCGGGAGATGGCTTCATCGCTACGCCCCTCGCCACGACAGGCGGTCTCATCGGTTTATACACGCTCTGAGGCTTCCTTGAACAACTTCGGTTGGAGGCAATCCCGCACAGGCGCGAACGAGCGGCGGTGAGCGGGGCAGGGTCCGTGCGCCCGCAGGGCGGCGAGGTGGGCGGGGGTGGGATAGCCTTTGTGCTGCGCAAAACCGTAGTGGGGAAACTGCGCGTCGAGTTCGCTCATCAGGCGGTCGCGGGTGACCTTGGCGACGATGGAGGCGGCGGCGATGCTGAGGCTTTTGCTGTCGCCTTTGACCAGTGGGGTGTAGGGGAAAGGCGACATGTCGCGCCACACGCCGTCAATCAGCACGTGGTCCGGGGGAGGAGACAGTTGCCGCAACGCCTCCTGCATCGCCTGCCACGCGGCGCGGCGGATGTTGAGGCGGTC
>JANWYM010000151.1 GCA_025055355.1 Abditibacteriales bacterium | reverse complement strand
ATTACCGTCCAACGGACACGACGACGCCGCGACTGCACAAGGGAACAAACAATGATAAGCACCATGACGCTCACCAGCAAAACCGCGAACGCCATGCCGCCCCACGCTACCCCTTGGGTGAGCCGCATCATCGCCTCGGAGACGTGCGCGCACAGATGCCGCGTCGCGTGGACGCACGGGCCGACGAGGCTGCGCTCCTGTTCGACCAGGGAGCAGGTCGCCGCCGTCCACGTCGCGTGCCCCGACAGGAGCCCCGCGAGCAGCAGGGGAAGAACAATTGCCATCCACAGCGCCCGCGCCTGACGCGCCGCCGAGGACGCCGGACCCAGCGCGCACCACAGCCGCACGGCGCCGCTACTCAACGCGCAGCCCATCAGCCACAGCGCGAAGAAACAAGTTGTGCCTGCCACCCACAAAGCGATGGTGTGCATCACTGAAGGTTCAAGGGTTCAAGGGTTAGAGGGTGAGGGTTAGCACGTTGGCAGGTTGACAAGTTCTCAACGTTTCAACCCTCTAACGGGACAACGTGCCACCCCTCGCTCTCGAACCCTCAACCCTCCTGTTGCCTCCTCCGCTCCTCCTCAATCAGCCGCGCTAATTCGTCCAACCTGCGGCTGTCCACCTCACGGATGGCTTCGACCAGGCAGGACATCGTAGGCTCGCCGAACGCCCGCAGCATGTTGCGCAGCCACTTCTTCATCACCGACTTACCGACCTCCTGCCGGGACACGCGCGGGGCGTAGACATACCCCTTGCCGCGTTTGGTGCGCACGAGGAAACCTTTCTCGTGCAGGCGGTCCATTGTCGTCATCACCGTTGTATAAGCAATGTGGCGTCTGTGCCTGAGGTGTTCTTTCACCTCGCGCACCGTCGCCGATTTCATGCGCCAAACAACGTCTAACACTTGACTTTCCAACTCACCGAGCAAGGGCGTCACCTCCGCTAAGTGTCTGAGCGTCCGTGTCTGTCCCCCATTATAACCGCTGAGCGATTTCCTGACAACGGGGGCTTGGTAACCTTACGCTGGAAAAATGCTGTGTCCCTGCACGCCCATGATGGCATCCACGATGAGCCACAGCCCGGCTGTGAGGAACTCGCCGAGGATGAGACCCAAGAAGAACGGGCGCAGAAAACGATAGGTTTTGTGACCGAAGTAGCGCAGGACGATGACATGAAACAGCCAGCCGATGAAGAGCGAGAACCACATCTCGCGCAGGGTGCCGGTGCTTGCCATGACGAACCCCAGCGGGTTGAGAGGAAACCAGAGAAAGCGGCGGTGCATGTGGTAGAGAAAGAGCGTGACGAGCCCACCGACGGTCATGAATTGGAGCGCCGTCCAATCGGTGCTGAACGGTTGCACCAGCCAACCTGCGATCTTGCGCTGCGGCCAGCCGGGTTCGTCGGTCATGAACCACTTGTTCAGGTTGATGGCGCCGTGGCGGTGGATGAGGAGGAACGTCGTCACCAGCGAGACGACGAGCGCGACGGCGAAGCCCGTCCACAGGGCGCGCGTGAACGGGCGCGGCGCGATGTTGGCGGAGGACATGATTTTGAAAGCGTCGAGCGTGTAGGGCAATGGAATCACGCCTTGGTCGAACATGAACATCTGCTGCGGAAAGCCCATCAGCGTCAGGTTGCGCACGCCGACGCCGTGAAAACCCACCGTGCGCATCATCACGTCCCACGGCATGAACGAACACTCCACCATCAACACCCCCCCCGCGCTCACCAGCCGCGACAGGACGATGAGGACGGCATACCAAATCACGAACAGCGCGACCGCCCAGACGGGGCTCATGCCCGCCACGACCAGGAAGCCGCACAGCAGCAGCGTGCCGATGACGAAGACGAGGGCAGCGAAGCGCAGGGGGAGGGGCTCTTCCGTTGCGGATTTTTCGGGCGTCAGGGCGGCGCGCCCCTGCCAGCCCGACAACAGCAGTTGCCTGATCTGCCGCAGCACCGGCTTAAAATACAGCGTCGCCAGCACAAGAAATGCGCCCATCTCCTCGGCACGCGTGAGGGCAGTGACGGCGGCGGGTGTGATGCTACCGCCGGACAATCCGTAGATGCGGAAGGCGATAAGTTGAAGGAGATAAATGATTGCAAACACCCAGAAACTCAGCGTGACTTCGGAGGAGATGAGAAAGCCGATGCCGATGACGGAGAAGTGAAAGATGAGTTTCAAATCCGCCAGCGCGTCCAACGGCGGCTCATTGAGCGACTGGCCGATGGGCAGGCGCAGGAACTGAATGGCGGGAAACGCGGGGTTGTAATAATGCAGGCTGTTGAGGCTGTGAACGAGCAGCGGCAGCGCGAACCCCGCCCAGAGCAGGCGGTTGCGGAAGAATGAGGAGCGCGGTCTGCCAGATGGCGCACCCGACTCAATCCCCACCATGTTCAGCGGGACTTGCGCCAGCGGAAACGTCAGTTTCTCCGCTTCCGCCCACTGCCGCCGCAGCAGCACGCCCAGACAGAAGAGGGTGAAGAAATAGACGACGGCGAAGCCCGTCCACACCAGCGTCGGCACGAGCCACGGCTGCCAAGGCAAGGGCTGGTCGGGTTTCAAACCGACGTAGAACGTTGTCGCCACCTGTCGGTCGTGCGGCGCGAACCATTGGGGGATGTGATGCCAAAACAGGCGCTCGTATTCGTTCGCATGGTCGGCAAAGTAAAACGGCGCCGCCATCACCGAGAACACAAACCCCGCAAACCCCGCTGACGGAATCGCCGCGCAGAACAGCATCATGCTGTATGCAACGAGGAGTTCCTGCGGGGAGAACGCGAGGCGTGGCAGGAAGCGACGGGCGAAGGTGTTCCATGTCAGCAGCCCCAACGTGAAAACCAGCAGCGAACCGATCGGCAAGTGCGCCGCGCACAAGCGCGAACCGCGCAGCACGAGGTCGGTGTAAGGTGTAGTAAGGGATAGCAAGACAACGCCCGCCAAACCAATGAGGACGCTGCGGCGGGTGATGAAGGCAGAAGATGCTTGGGGAGGAGAATCTGTGGAGGGCACTTCTAGAGAGTTATACTATCCTCACAAAGGAGCGTCGGGCTGTCAACCTACCGGTTCAGCCCGACGCTCGATACAGATTTAACAGGAGGTAGCGCCTCTGAATCGTCTGCCTTCACCGTTCACTCTCGGGCGGACGCATCGGACCTCCAGTTGAAGGCGGCCCAGCGGGCGCAGGATTGGTGGGTGGGGTCGGTGGCTCTGGTCCACGACTGGTCATGGCAAACCAGATACCCACTACAATGATCGCTATGATCGCACCGACCCACCAGAACTTGCGTAACGTGTCTGACACGTCTGATACCTCCTTTGCCTATGTCATCGGTTTAATTGTCCCACGGGGCACCCGTATCGGAGAACCGCGTCCACTGGCTGAGTTTGCTGGAGCCGTAGCGAATCCACTTCACGTGCGAATCAGCAAACAGGGCGTTGAACCCATTGTTGTGCCGGTTGCCTACCCGCTCGGAACCCAACGGGTTGTTGCCGTTCCACGGACCGGCTTTGTCCGTGTCCCTTGGGATAGCGAATATCACCGCGTTCGGTGTGCCTCGGTTCCACCAGTCCACCACCGCGATCGTGCCAGCGGGGTCATCAATGGCGGCATCGTGGACTCCCAATTCCCCGCGTCCGTCCGGGGCGCTGGCTGTAATCATACCGATGTAGTTGGTGCTGTTCGTGCCGGGTATGAATTGAGTGTAGGGCGGCACGTTGGGATAACTCCCCGGCCCTGGTCGCGGGTTGCCCTCGTTATAGGCATATCCCAACGGCAGGCTGCAATAAACCACTTGGGCACAATTACGCCAAGAAGGACAGGAACCGTCCGCCGGAAAACGGCGATCGGGGGCGCTGGGGCATACGAGTATCTGCCAGTTCTTAACGTAAGGCTGCACGTAGTCCGCCCACATCCAGCGCGGGCAGTTCGCCCATCCATTGGGATACATCCAGGACGGGACGAACATCCCATCATAGTCATCAGTATACATCCGGAACGCCAGCCCAATCTGCTTCAGGTTGCTCTGGCAACTTGCTGACCGCGCCTTCTCCCGCGCCTGCGCGAACACGGGCATCAAAATCGCGGCGAGAATGGCGATGATGGCGATTACGACCAACAACTCAATTAAGGTAAAGCCTGTGCGTCTCATGAATTTCCCTCCTGATTTTTTGTAGCCTGCACCGCCGTTGCGGGAGCCGCTCACGGCGCCACAGGCGATGGGCAATTGTTTCCGTCAACGTCTAAGTCCGCCTGCCGAGAAGCGCTCCGGGAGACTCCTCGGCCAGATCCAGCATAATGGGTTGCCTTCCCACTCACCTCCTTTGTTGGTCCATCCGTCGCATCGGTAACTTACCGTTGCGGTCATCATCAGTAGAGTAAGCCACCGACGGCGGAGGCACGATGCCGCGTTCGACGCAACTGTTGAGGTGGATTTCCATGCGGCGTATCCCCTCTTCGAGGTTGCCCTTCCGCAAGGCGGTATAAATCTGCCGGTGCGCCTGGGCTGCCACGCGGCGCGCTTCCAGACTCTCCGATAACGTTTGTTTTTGCACCTCGTGAAAATACTGGCTGACGACCTCGGAAAAACTTTCCAACACGGGGTTGCGCGTGGCGCGCGCGAGGGCGCGATGGAACTGAATGTCCGCCTCCTGCCCCAACTCGCCTCGCTCAATAGCCGCTTCCATCGCCTCAATGCTCTGCTCGATGCGCTGCCAGTCCTCTGCGTTCGCCCGTTCAACGACCAGCGGCAAAATACTCATCTCAAACAGTTTGCGCGCTTCCCAGATGTGCGTCAAGGTCCAATCCGCTGCGTTGACCCGCGACCACAAAACGTGCGTAATCGGCTGCAAATCCGGCGGACGCAGAAACATCCCTTGCTTGGGGCGCGCCTCGATGATGCCCAATGCTTGCAAGGACTTCAGCGCCTCCCGCACCGCTGTGCGACTCACGCCCAACTGCTCCGCCATCTCGCGTTCCGTTGGCAAGCGGTCTCCTACCTGCAAGCCGCTTTCGTTGATGAACGCCTTCAACCGCTCTACAATCCGCTCACGCAACGTCCGCTTCTCAATCGGGCGCAACGTTACTGATGCCGTCACGCGACGTTTGGAATTTAGCACCTGATACCCCTTTCCCCTTCCTACCCTGAGTGGCAATATGGTATGACCAATGTGTTTGACCTTAATTGTAACAGGCTTTGACTCGGTTTGTCAAGGTTTTTTTTTGACTTCAACTCCTTTCACAGTTATAAGAGTTGAGGAAAAAAGCCCCCGAACAAGTTCAGGTCTCCTGTGCGCGCGATTTTCCTGCAACGGGTCTGGCGTCCCCAACCTGCTTGGGCTTTTTTGACGCAGAGGAGGCACAGAGGGTCGCAGAGTCTCGGCAGCTTTCTGCGGAGGAGGCAATTTCTCCTCACGCGGCGGCAGGGTCAAAGGGTTCATGATCCCACCAACTAAAGAACCGGTCCTAACACCCACGGTGTAAACTCCTCTTCCCCCAAACCCTGCGCTTCGCTCTTTGTCTTTTTGCCCGACGCGACGGCGATGATTTCCTCAAAGATTTGCAGTCCCACCTCGCGCAGCGGCACGCCTTCCAGAATCACACCGGCGTTGATGTCCATGTCGTCTATCATGTGATTGTAAAGCGGCGTGTTCGTCGCCACTTTGATGCAAGGCGACGGCTTGCAGCCCAGCACCGAGCCACGTCCGGTGGTGAACACGATGAGGGTGCATCCGCCCGCGACTAAGCCCGTCACGGAGGGATTGTCGAGCCCGGGCGTGTCCATGAAGCAGAAGCCTTTGTGTCGAATCCTTTCAGCGTATTCGTAAACGTAAACCAGCGGACTGGTGCCGCCCTTCGCCACCGCGCCGAGGCTCTTTTCGTAAATGGTCGTCAAGCCACCTTCTTTGTTGCCTGCGGAGGGGTTGTTGTTAATCGCAACGCCCCAGATGCCCGTATACCACTCCCACCACTTGATGCGCTCAATTAACTTCTCGCCGACCTCGCGCGAGACTGCTCGCTTGGTTAAAAGATGCTCCGCGCCGTAGGTCTCCGTCGTCTCCGCGATGAGCCACGTTCCACCGTAACGCACCAGTTCATCGCCTGCCACCCCTAACGCGGGGTTGGCGGTGATGCCGCTGTTGCCGTCACTGCCACCGCAGTTAGTGCCGACAACGAGTGCCGAAATCGGCTGCTCCGTGCGCCGACATTCATTCGCTTGCCGCAGGAGTTTGTAAACTTCCGCGATCCCCCGCTGCGCCGTCTTTTGAATGCCGCCGATTTCCTGAATGGTCAGGACGGGCGGTAACTGCGGACGCCCGGTGCGGATAGCGTCAATCGGGATCAACCCCAGCCCCTCGTCCTGCAGCATCGCCAACGCCTGATTGGTCTCGCAGCCCAAGCCGATGAGCAGGTAAGCCGCCACGTTGGGATGGTTGGCAAATCCTGCGAGCGTGCGCTGCAACTGCTTCAAGTCCGCCCCGCCCATCGCCGTGCCGCAGCCGCCTTTGTGGGTGATGGGGAGCACGCCGTCCACGTGAGGGAACTCCTTTAAGCCCGTGCGCTTGAAATGGTCGGCGATGATTTGCGTCGTGGACGCCGCGCAGTTGACCGTCGCAATCAACGCGACGTAGTTGCGTGTTCCCACTCGCCCGTCGGGGCGCTGGTAGCCCCTGAACGTCCGCATCTGGTCCACCGGCACGTAGTCAACAGGCTTCACCTCCGTGCCAAATTCATACTCCACCTGCAACCCGCCCTGCGCGTGCGCCCCGCTCGCCTGCCCCATGCCGAGGTTGTGTAGATGCACCCAATCGCCAGGCTGAATGTCCTCCGTCGCAAACCCAATCACTTGCCCATAGCGGCGCAGCGGGGCGTCCTTCTTCACGGCGTGCAAAGCGATTTTGTGCCCGGCGGGAACGTCTTGGCGCAACTGAACGCTCCATCCGTTCTGCGTCAACACCGTCCCCGCTGTCAACTTCTCTTTGGCAATCGCCACATCGTCCCCCTCGTGGAGAACGATGGCTTTATCGGTCAATTCAAATTCGGGCATGATGACTCCTCTCAACGCAAAGACTGCCCTCCATTTTATCCCTTCATCTCACTGCGTCAATCACAGTGTTGTCTATCAGCCGCGCCCGCCCGATTTTGACGGCGAGGGCGACGAGGGTGTTCTGTTGAATCTGCTCAACGGGTTGCAGCGTTTCCGCGTCCACGACCTCGACATAATCAATCCACGCCAGCGGTTCAGCGGCAATCATCGCTTGCACGGCGTCGCGCACCACGCGGGCATCGCGTTCGCCCGCTTTGACCATCTGCTCCGCGTGCCGCAGCGCACGATGAAGCGCGAGCGCGGCTTGGCGTTCTGCAGGGCTGAGATAAGCGTTGCGCGAACTCATCGCCAAGCCGTCGGGCTCGCGCACGATGGGGCAAGGGACGATGGTGATGTCAAAGTTCAAGTCCCGCACCATCTTTTGGATGACCTTGCACTGCTGGTAGTCCTTCAAACCGAAGTAGGCGCGGTGCGGCTGGGTGATGTTGAACAGTTTGGCAACCACCGTCGTCACGCCGCGAAAGTGTCCGGGGCGCGAGGCGCCGCAGAGCGGCTGTGTGAGGTTTTCAACTGTCACGAACGTTTCGTAGCCGTCGGGATACATCGCCTCCGCCGTCGGCGCGAACAGGATGTCCACGCCTTCGGCTTCTGCCAACTGACAGTCACGCTCGAAGTCGCGGGGATAGGACGCAAAATCCTCGTGTGGTGCGAACTGCGCGGGGTTGACGAACAACGTAACAATCACGACCTCGCACTCCGCCCGCGCGCGACGCATGAGCGACAGATGCCCTTCGTGAAAATAGCCCATCGTCGGGACAACGCCAATCGTCTTCCCCTCGCGGCGGAGGCGGGAAGCGGTCTGTTGCATTGCGGCGATGTCGGTGATGATGTTCATGGGGCAGGGGATTCGTGGGTTCATGGGGCTCATGAACGCTTGCACTCATGAACTCGTGAACTCAGTCGTTCCGCTTGTTCCCGCTTCATGTGGAAGGCATGGGCGTCAGTGGGAAAGCGTTCGGCTTTCACGTCTTCGGTGTAATCGGACACGGCTTTGGTCAGAATCTCGTTGAGGTGGGCGTATTGCTTGACGAACTTGAACGGACCGTCCACGCTCCAACCGACGAGGTCGTGGAAGACCAACACCTGACCGTCGCAGTGCGGACCCGCGCCGATGCCGATGGTGGGGATGGAAAGCGAACGGGTGATATATTCAGAGACTTCCGTCGGGACACATTCCAGCACCACCGCAAAAACCCCTGCCGCTTGCAAGGCGAGCGCGTCCTCCAACAAGCGGTCGGCGGATTCCGCGTCTTTGCCCTGCACGATGTGGTCGCCGAACTGATAGGTGGACTGCGGCGTGTAGCCGATGTGTCCCATGACGGGGATGCCCGCTTCGACAATGATGCGCACCGTGTCGCTGATGCGCCGTCCGCCTTCCAGTTTGACGGCGTGCGCCCCCGCCTCTTTGAGGAATCGCCCCGCGTTGCG
>JANWYM010000150.1 GCA_025055355.1 Abditibacteriales bacterium | reverse complement strand
TGGAGCCCCAGTCTCTCCTGGCACCGGTCTCCATCTCTACGGCTGTCTACTTTTTCGTGAACACTTTTCTGGTCGCGATTCCTGGGGCGCTGTCACACAAGGAATCCATCCTGAAGACATGGCGCCAGTCCTTTTTCTGGACGGCTCCCAGTTATTACGCTGGCACGTTCTGCGCGGTGCTGATGAGTGTCTTTTACCACCGTCTCGGCTTTGCGGCGATGGTGTTCATCATTCCTCCGCTTTATATCGTCCTCTACTCCTATCGCCTCTACATTGAGAAGATGCAGCAGGAGATGAAGCACATCGCCGAACTGAAGGAGCGGAGCGAGCGGCTGTCGGAACTGTATCTGTCCACCGTCCACTCCCTCGTCGCGGCGATTGACGCTAAGGACCGTTACACCCGCCATCATAGTTCGCGGGTGCAGCAGTATGCCATCATCATTGGTGAACAGATGGGGTTGCCCCAGGATTTAATGGAAGCCCTTCGCACCGGCGGGTTGCTGCATGATGTCGGGAAATTGGGCGTGCCGGACTTTATTCTGTCTAAGCCCGGTTCCTTGACGCCCGAGGAACTGCGCCGCGTGCAGGAGCACCCGGTGCTGGGCTACGCGATCCTCAAGCCGCTGCCGTTCCCCTGGGAGGTGTTGCCCGTTGTGCGCTCCCACCACGAGCGCTACGATGGGAAGGGGTATCCAGACGGGTTGGCGGGTGAGGAGATTCCGTTGGTCGCGCGGGTGCTGGCGGTGGCGGACGTGTATGATGCGGTGACCTCCGAGCGCCCCTATCGGAAGGCGTGGTCGCACGAGAAAGCCGTTGCCTACATCCGCGACGCTGCCGGCACGCAGTTCGACCCCCAGGTGGTGGCGGCATTTCTGCAAGCCCAAGAGCGCATCCGCCAAGTAAAGCAAGATACCGCGCTAACCGAGTCGCCGGCGGCGCCGTCCAGGAATGGGCATACAGCAACGAGCGGCGAAAAGGCGCTGCGCATTCATGCGCTGGAACATATCACCCGCGCGCATCAAGAGGTGTTCGCCCTCTACGAGATTGCCCAAGTGATGGGCAGCACGCTGAGCCTGGACGAAACCATTCACCTGATTTTGCAGAAACTGCAGCACATCGTCGGTTCCGCTTGCTGCACGCTGTTCCTGATGGACCAACACAAAAACGAACTGTCCGCTCACGACGCAGTGGGACCCTACGCGGAGACCGTGCGCATGATGCGCCTCCCCGTCGGGGAAGGTATCACTGGGCAGGTCGTTCAACAGCGGCAGCCCATGCTGAGTGAAAACGCAGCCCAGGACTTCAAGAGCCTGGAGGCTGGGAAATGTCCGCCCTTCCAATCGTTGGTGTCCGCGCCGCTGGTGCATAAGGGCGAAGTCTTAGGCGCGCTGACTTGCTACCACGAACAGCCCAAGGCGTTCACGCGCGACATCATTCAACTGTTACCTGTCTTTGCCAACTACGCCTCCCTCGCACTCCACAATGCGCTTACGCTGGAACACACGCGCCAGTCCGCGCTGACGGACAACCTGACAGGGTTGCCCAATAGCCGCTATCTGTTCATGTGCTTGGAGCAGGAGATGGAGCGTTCCCTGCGCAACCATCAACCGCTCAGTCTGTTGGTGATAGACTTGAACGACTTCAAGATGATTAACGATACCTACGGGCACCTCGCGGGCGACCAGATCCTCAAGGAGTTCGGCTGCCTGCTGCGCGAGTTGGGGCGTAGTTACGACACGGTGGTGCGTTACGCTGGCGACGAGTATTTTGTGCTGCTGCCCAACACGGACATGCACGACGCGCAGGCGTGGACCATGCGCCTCCATGAAGCCATCCGCCACTACAACTGGATGATACGCTCAGGACACCCTATCCGCGTCACCGCCAGCGTCGGGGCGGCGACTTTCCCCTTGGAGGCGAAGGACGTGCAGAGCCTCATACAACTCGCCGATGAGCGCATGTACGCCATGAAGAGTATGGCGAACGTTGGCACGTTGGCACGTTAGCCCGGTGGCAGGTTGCGCTGTTCTCTGCCGTTTTCTCTCGTTACCTTCCGTTCCCCACCAACACAAACGGTGCCCAGTAGTAGGGGTGGCGATACGGACTGTCTTTGAGGAGTTTCACCTGCGCTTGTTGGAGCGCTTCGTCCTTGCGCTTGCCGGCTTTCAGATGGCGGTAGAACTCCGCCATCAGTTGGGCGGTGCTTTTGTCCATGATCTCCCACAGCGATACCATCACGTTCTTGGCGCCAGCGAACTGGAAGGCGCGGGTCATGCCCACGATGCCCTCGTTCTTCATCTCCGCACCCAACCCGCTCTGACATGCGCTCAACACCACGAGGTCGGCGTCGAGGCGGACCTTCTCCAGAATCTCATAAGCCCGCAGGAACCCATCCTCCTGCTCCTCTTCGGCACTTAACGCCAGCGCAGACCCTAACGGATTGCGGTCATCCAGGATGCCGTGACAGGCGAAGTGAATAATGCGCGCCTGGGTCGCCTCCCGCTTGACCGCCGTTTCGCTGGCGTCCTTGCCCAGACGGATGGTTGCCTGCTTGCCATACAAACTTTGAATGGCTTGCAACTCTTGGCGCGTGTGCGGCAAGGGCGTCAGTTTCCCGCCGCGCGTCACGAAATCGCGCGCGGCTTGCTTGGCGGCGTCCGTGGTCGCTTCGTAGACCGGGTCGCCTAATGCCAATAATTTGGGGGGTTGGGCGGTGGGGGGGTTGGGCGGCGGGGGGGCTTTGCGGAGTTCCGCATAGACGCTCATGGACGCAGCGACGTGCAGGGGCTTTGCCTCGACCACGTATCGCTCTTTCGCTTCCCTCCCCTGACTTCCCCTCTCCACCAACGCCGCAAACGGCAGGGTATGCAGCGGACCGTCTGGGCAAATCAGCACGCGCTCCGCTCGGTCAATCTGCGCCTGCGCCGGGCGGAGGAGCACATCGTAAAGGTCGCGCGCTAACGGGCGGAAGTCGCCCCGTTGAACGAGGGCGGCGCGGAACTTCCCGATGCGGTCGCGCAAGTCGCTTTCCCTCACCGGGAGGCGGTGCACCTGCAGTTCCGTTCTACTGACGGAGAAGAGGACGCATGTGTTTTTGTCCACCCAGTAGGCAAGGAGCAGGGTTCCTTCTTCCAGTTCCCCCTGCGTTTCTTGCAGGTTAAGCGGCTGGGGGTATTGGAGCGCAGCGTATTGGGGTGACGCCCGACGGATCTCGTTGGCGAGTTGCCGCTGTTCGATGGCGAGCGCTTTGACTTGCTCTTGCAGTTGCTCGATGAGGGCGGTGTCTTTATCTGAGTTCAA
Source organism: Abditibacteriales bacterium (assembly GCA_025055355.1). Lineage (GTDB taxonomy): Bacteria > Armatimonadota > Abditibacteriia > Abditibacteriales > JANWYM01 > JANWYM01. The sequence continues at coordinate 5,239 of JANWYM010000150.1, read as the reverse complement.
CCCGCTGAGTCGGCGGTAGACGTCATCGCGCTTTTTGTCCAACTCCCGTTGTTTTTGCAGCAACTCAGCGGGGGCGTCCGCCGTGAAATCGGCGCCGCGCTCGGCGAGCATTTCCACGAGGCTGCGGGCATGAGCGCGTTCCAACACCTCAAAAGCGCCAGCGGGGTCGTTGAGGGCAAGGCGGGCTTCGAGCAGCGTGGTGTAAATTTCTGTGTGCTGTGTCATCATGAGGGAGCGGGTTTCGACGGAGGCGATGCGCCGGCGGTTGAGTTCAATGAGGTCCACGGCGCGTTGGAGGAGCGGGAGGGCATCGGTCAGACGCTGCTCGTGCCAATGGGTCGCCCCAATCTTATGGAGTATGTGGGCGACGCCAATGGAGTCGGGGGCGAGACGCTCCTGGATGGACAGGGCACGGGTATAAGCGTCCCGCGCCGCCTTCCAGTCGCCCCGCCGATAAGCGACCTCCCCGAGGGCGTTCAAGGTGGTGGCGACGTAGCGCGATTGAGGGGCGATTTTCTCTGCGATGGCGAGGGCGCGGCGCACGTAGTCTTCCGCCGTCGGCAACTCCCCCCGCAGGCACGCTACCTCCCCCAGGCTGACGAGGCACATCGCCGTGGGCAGCGATTGGGGGATGCGTCGCTGGAAAATCGCCAGAGCGCGCGCATAAGCATCGTGCGCGGTTTGCAGGTCATCGCAGCGAAACGCCGCCGAGCCGATGTTGTTGAGGATGGTGGCGACTTCTAAGGAGCCGGGCATCAGGGCTTCCCGAATCTTTAGGGCGCGGGTGTAGTAGTCGCGCGCGGCGTCCCAATCCGCACGGAACCAGGAGATGTTGCCCAAATTGTTGAGCGTGTTGGCGAGGTCGGAGGAATTGGGGGCAACGCGCTCCAGAATGGTCAGAGCGCGGGCGCAGTAGCCGTAGGCGTCTTCGATGTGACCCCGCTGCGCGGTCACGATGCCCAGACTGTTGAGGGTGCGGGCGAGGGTGATGTCGCGTTCTGGGTGGGGGGGTTCGCGTGACGCGTCGCGCCTGATGCGCTCGCAGAGGGACAGAGCGCGGGTATGATAATCCTGCGCCTCAGCCATGCGCCCCCATTCGCGGTGGATGCTGCCCAGTTGGTTCAGCACCGTCGCCACGTCTAACGAGACCGGCGCCAACCGCTTGTAAATTTCCAGCGCGCGGCGGCTGTAATTGTGCGCCACATGCAGTTGTCCCTGCGAGCGGCTCACAATCCCAGCGTCTCTCAAGTCATCCGCGAACCACTTCTCATATCCCGCTGCTGCGTTCACGGCAGAGGCTTGCTCATACCGTTGGACCGCCTCGTCAAACTCCTCAAGGACATAATGGCACTCCCCCAGGGCCGCCAGGGTGCGCGATTGCAACGCCGCGTCCGGGGTGGAGGACGGGAGAAGTTCCCATGCGGTCAGGCACATCGCCTTCGCTTCCTTCCCTCGTCGCTGCGTCAGGTGCCACATTGCCACGTGGCGGTAGAGGAAGGCGGCAGAAAATTTATCCCCCGCCGCTTGCGTTGCCTGCGCTGCCGCCGTCCACTTAGCAATCGCCTCGTCGGTCTTTTGCGCTTCCTGAGCCCTTCTGCCCTCCTCGTAAAGTTGCAAAGCGGCGGGGGGAAGTTCGGGGCGTGTCTGCAGCCCCAGCGACCCCACCGGCACGGTCAGCGTTAGCGTCTCGCCGCCCCGTTGCAAGCCCAGCCCCACCTCTTTCTTGTCGAAAGTGTTCTGCTGCAGCGCCAACAGCGTGAGCGGAGAAAACAGCGGCTTGCCGTCGTAGGTCAGCAGGCGGTCGCCGACCTTGATGCCTAATTTCTCAGCAAGCCCACCGGGCGCGATGGACTCGACGATGACACCCCTCACTTCTAAAGGACGCGGAGAGGTCCAGGGCGTCAACCACCAAACGGCAACGACATAAGCGATAAGGAGGCGGTCACTTGGTCTCATCGCATTCACCTTTGTTCTATCTGGTTATGATTATGATGAGATTATAACATAAGAGTTACGCGGTTGTCGCCCTTCCTTTCCTTTCTCCCTCAACTCCCTCGAAAGTCCCCCTCGTCCTCGTCGTCGCCGTCACCGTTCTCGAACCTCCCAGGCGCCTGACGGCGAGAACGACGGCGAGGAGGATTTTCTTCGTAGCTCCCTCGGCGAGCGGACGGGGGGCAGCCTCGGGGCGCCACCGTGGGACTCTGGACATCTTGACATCCCCCGCCAAACTCATTACAATTCCCCTTGATGAGGCGTGGTCTTGAGAGCACGTCCCATCAAGGGGGGAGCAGATGAGCAATCGCAACGCTCGCCTACAACCATCTAAACCGACTATCGAGCGTCTCTCGACATATATCAAGTGTCTCCGGGCGATGAAAAAGGAAGGCATCTTGACAGCCTCGTCTGCTGACATTGCCGCCGCCACTGGTGTCAACGCTGCTCAATTCCGCAAGGACCTATCTTATTTCGGCGAGTTCGGCACGCCGGGGCGGGGCTATGACGTGGAGCAATTGCAGGCGCATCTGGCGAACATCATGGGGCTGCGCGAGAAGCACCGCGTGCTGTTGGTGGGCGCGGGCAATCTGGGCAGCGCGCTCGCGGGATACCCCGGCTTCAAGGAGCGCGGGTTTGAGATCGTTGCCGTCTTCGACAACGACCCCCATAAAATCGGCACGAAAATCGGCGACCTCGAGGTGATGGACGTTGACACCCTGCCCAAAGTCAACGCCACGCTCAACGCCGACATCGGCATCGTCGCCGTCCCCGCCGCGGCGGCGCAGGCGGTGGTGGACCGGTTGGTGGCGGGGGGCGTCAAAGCCATCTTGAACTTTGCGCCCGCGACGCCGCAAGTGCGCTCGGGCATCGTGGTGCGCAACGTGGACCTGACCAGTGAGTTGGAAGTGTTGTCCTATTACCTCCAACATTGAGGAAGACCCTGAATCCAAGGGTGAAGGGTTGAGGGTTAAGGGTTAAGGTTGCACCGTCAACCGTAGCCAACCAGAGCAAACCCCAGCGAACTTGCCATTGGAACTCATCGAACTGTTACGTCCGGTGCAAGCCGACCTGCGCGCGGTTGAGGAAGAGATAGCGCGGCTGATTGATACGCCTGTTCCCATCATCCGCGAGGTGACCCTGCACACGTTGGGCGCGGGGGGGAAGCGCTTGCGCCCCACCTTAACGCTCCTCAGCGCCAAAGCCGTCGGCAACGTCACACCGCAAGTCATCACCCTCGCCAGCCTCGTGGAATTGACCCATACGGCTACGCTGATTCACGACGACGTGGTTGACCACGCCGAAATGCGACGGGGGCGGCGCGCCGCCAACGTCCTCTGGGGCAACGAAGCCACCGTCCTCGTCGGCGATTACATCTACTCGCAGGTGGTCTTCATTCTGTCGCACGACGAGTTTAAGCCGTTCATGTATACGCTGGCGCGGGCGACCAACCGCATGTGCGCGGGCGAACTGCTCGAAATCGAGCTGCGGCGCAAACTCACGACCACCGAAGCCGAGTATAAACAACTCATCCAGTATAAGACCGCTGAACTCATCAGCGCGGCGTGCCAATTGGGGGCGTTGGGGGCGCGCGGCAAAGCAGCGGAGGTGCGCGCGCTGGGCGATTATGGGCTGCACACGGGCATGGCTTTTCAAATCGCCGATGACTTGCTGGACGTCGTCTCCGACCGCCAGAAGATTGGCAAGCCCGTCGGCCACGACGCGCGCGAGGGCAAAATCACCCTGCCTTACATCCGCACCTTAGCCGTCGCCGAACCCGCTGACCGCATGCGGTTGGAGCAACTGTTGGGCAGCGAGGACTGGGATAATGCGGCGATGGAAGAGGTGACCGCTATCGTCCGCCGCTACGACGGCATCGCTTACAGCCAGCAAGTCGCCCGCGAATACGTTCACGCTGCCCAACGCGCCCTCGCCCCGCTCCGCCCCTCCCCCATCAAAGACATCCTCCACGCCGTCGCTGAGTTCGTCGTCGTGCGGGAGACGTGACGGGCGTTTTTATGGTTTCTGTCGAATGCCGCAATCTGACCAAGTCTTTCGGCTACCGCTGCGTGTTGGAAGGCGTTTGCCTGCGCGTAGAGCAGGGGGAAACTTTGGTCGTGACGGGGCGGAACGGGGCGGGCAAGACGACGTTGCTGCGGCTCATAGCGGGGTTGTCCAAGCCGACGCGCGGCGAGGTCGTGATTGCGGTCAACGGTCAGCCGCTGGACAGCGAGGAAGTGCATCGCCATGTGGGCTTCGTGACTCCCGACCTGTCGCTCTACGCCGAACTGACCGCGCTGGAAAACCTGGCTTTCTTTGCCGCGCTGCGCGGGCTGCCGACGCAACGGCACGACGCCCGTTGCCTGCATGAATATCTGGGGGCGGTCGGCTTGCTGGAACGCGCTGATGATTTGCTCCGCGACTTTTCTTCGGGGCTGAAGCAGCGGCTCAAGTTAGCCTTCGCCGTGTTGCACCGCCCGGCGGTGTTGTTGCTGGACGAACCCACCAGCAACCTGGACGCCGCCGGCGTCGAGATCGTCGAACGCCTCATCCGCGACCAAAAACAACGCGGCGTCGTCATTTTGGCGACCAACAACGCCGAGGAGTTGAAGCATGGAGACCAAATCCTCCGCCTCAGCCCATAAGGGTGCAGGGTTCAGGCTTCAGGGGGCGCAGCCTCCCTCCTATCCCGAGGGCGCCGCTGGCTCTCAGAGCCACCCCTTAACTTTGAACCCTCAACCCTCGGTCTTGGCAGCGGCGTGGGCAATCCTGTTGAAAGATGTCCGTGCCGAGTGTCGCACGCGCGTTGCCCTCAGCACGGTGCTGATGTTTGCCGTGACGACGGTGACGGTCATCAGTTTTTCCGTCGTCGGCAGCCTCAAGCACGACGCGCAAGCCGCGATGCTATGGGTCGTCATCTTCTTCTCCGCGATGTCGGGGCTGGCGCGGGCGTTCGTGCACGAGGAGGAAGGGCGCACCGCTGACGCGCTGCGGCTGTCTGCCTCCGCAGAGGCGGTTTATCTGGGCAAGGGCGCGTTTAACCTCGCCCTGCTGATCGCGCTGGAAGTCGTCATCGTCCCGATTTTTATCGCGTTCATGAACGTGACAGTGAGCAACCTGCCGCTGCTGCTCACTGTCTTACTGCTGGGAAACGTCGGGCTGGTCGCTGTAAGCACGACCCTGGCGGCGATGGTCGCCAAAGCGCGCACGGCGGGCGGCGCGCTGTTCGCTGTCATCTGTTTGCCGA
>JANWYM010000014.1 GCA_025055355.1 Abditibacteriales bacterium | reverse complement strand
TATCGTCCTCATCATTCTCGACGGCTGGGGCATCAATCCACGCGCCGAAGGGAACGCAATTGCGCTGGCGCGCACGCCGCACTTCGATGTGCTCTGGAATGCATATCCTCACACCCAATTGGCGGCTGCCGGTAGTGCGGTCGGGTTGTCGGACGGCAAAGGGGGCAACTCGGAAGTGGGGCATCTGACCATTGGCGCAGGGCGCGTTGTCGAGCAGGAAGCCCGGCGCATTGACCGGGCGATTGCGGACGGGACGTTCTTTGCTAATGACGTGCTGAAGGCGGCGCTCCGCCATGTGAAGGATCGAGGTTACCGCTTGCATTTGATTGGCTTGGTGTCCGATGGGGGCGTCCACAGTCTGGAGCAGCATACCTTCGCGCTGGTGCAGATGGCGGCGCGCGAGGGATTGCAAGCGGAGCAGGTGCTGGTGCATGCGATTTTGGACGGCGTGGACAGCCCGCCTCAAAGCGCGCAAAAATACGTGGCGCGGCTGATGGCGCACATGCTGCGCGTGGGCGTCGGCAGCGTGGCGAGTTTGTGCGGGCGGAGTTGGGCGATGGAGCATCGCGGACGCTGGGAGCGCACGCAGCAAGTTTACGACCTGCTGACGCAAGGGAAAGGGTTGCTCGCGCCGACGGCGATTGAAGGCATCGAACGCGCCTACCAGCGCGGCGAGATGGATGCGCACATCGCGCCGACGGTGGTGCTGGGCAGCGATGGCTTGCCGCGGGGGACGGTGCGCGATGGCGATGCCGTCATCTGCTTCAACCTGCGCGGCGAGCACGTGAGCCAACTGCTTTGGGCGTTTGTGGCGGACGAGTTCAAACCGTTTGTGCGGCAGGCGCGCCCGAAGCCCCACATAGTTGCGCTGACCGAATGTGACCTGCCGGTGGCGATTCCCGTCGCCTTCCCATCCTTGCCCGTCCCCAACTGTCTGGGTGAAGTCCTCAGCCGACACAAGAAAAAACAACTGCGCCTGGCGGAATCGGAGAGAGAGTTGGCGGTGTCACGCTTCTTCAATGGGAGGCGCAGGGAGCCGCTGCCCGATGAGGAGCGTATCATTGTGCCATCCGACGCCGCATATCCACCCGCGATGAAAGCGGCGGTTTTGGCGCAGCAATGTGAGGAGGCGATAGCATCGAGGCGTTACGATTTCGTCCTCGTCAACTTCGCTAATGCCGACGTCGTGGGTCGCACGGGCAACATCGCGGCGGTCATCCAAGCCGTTGAAGCGGTGGACAATGCACTGGGGCAAGTCGTTGAAGCGACGCTGCAAGTGGGCGGTCTTGCCGTCTTGACCGCCAGCCACGGCGGCGCGGAGCAGATGGTGGAGTCGGTGGCGTTACAGCCGGGCGCGCGACACACGACCAATCCTGTGCCCTTTATCCTCGTCGGCGCAACATACAAGGGACGCAAACTGTCACTGCGGCGCGGCGGGCTGGCGGATGTCGCGCCAACGGTGTTAAGCCTGATGCACCTGCCGGTGCCTGATGCGATGACGGGCGTGGACTTGCGCGACGTCACGGGTGAAGAGTTCACCCCCGTGGAAGAATCGTCCACGATTGAAGACGAAGTTCGCGCCGCCATCGAGTTGGGGTATCGCATGGAACTGGACGCCTGCCGCTTTTACCTGATGGCGGCGGAAAGCACGCCTGATGAACGCGGCAAGGCGTTGTATCGCCGTCTCGCTGCCGACGAGGAGCATCACGCCGCCGCCGCGCAGGAACAGTTCCGATTGGTCTTAGCCGAGGCGGGTGCGGCGTTGACCCTCGTGCACGAAACGGTGGGCGAACATCGCGTCCTCCCCAACACCAGCCTCTCTCCCGTCGAGATTTTGGAGACCGCTATTCAGGGGGAAGTCATGGCGCGTGACCTGTTCCGCGAGTGCGCCGCCAAAGCGCGACACCCAGAAGCGAGGCAGATTTTTGAAGAAATGGTGCAAGAAGAGGAAGAACACCTCCAGCGCCTCCTCGATGCACGCCGTGAAGCCGTCAAGTGGGGGGCGTATTATGAGGTGCCGGACAAGATACATTAGTGACCAGTGACCAGTAGGGCGAGTCGGAAATTTGGAGTTCCGAACTTGTTTGGGGTTGTGTTCCTTAACCTGAAGGAACACAACCACGTTGGGGATTCCACGAATATTGACTGGCTAATGACTACTGGTCACTGGTTACTGGTCACTGACCACGGGTCACTGATGGGGTGGGTCGTATGCTCGTTGCCATTCCACTTCAAGAGCCTTTGCCGAAGATATACAACGAACTGTCCGCTGAGGAACTGGATGAGCGCATCTGGTATGCCAAACGCGTGCTGGGCGAGCGGCTGGTGATTTTGGGGCATCACTACCAGCGGGACGAGGTGATTAAGTTCGCTGACTTCCGCGGCGACTCTTACAAACTCTCACAATTAGCCGCCAGCCGCACGCAGGCGGAATACATCGTGTTCTGCGGCGTGCACTTCATGGCGGAGAGCGCGGACATCCTCAGCGGTCCGCATCAGAAAGTCATCCTGCCCGACCTGAACGCAGGCTGCTCGATGGCGGACATGGCGGACATTGACCAGGTGGAGGAATGTTGGGAACTCCTCAACGAAGCCCTCGATGAGCCCATCGTGCCGATTACTTACATGAACTCGGCGGCGAACCTCAAGGCGTTTGTGGGGCGCAACGGGGGCGCGGTTTGCACGTCCTCCAACGCCCCTGCCGCGCTGCGCTGGGCGCTGGACCGAGGGAGCAAAGTGCTGTTCTTCCCCGACCAGCATCTGGGGCGCAACACCGCCACCCTCAAGTTGGGCTACCGCCTGGACGACTGCATCGTATGGGACCCGTTCAAGGACTGGGGCGGGCATGACCCCGAAGATTATCGGGAGAAAAAGTTCATCCTGTGGAAGGGGCACTGCTCCGTGCATGGGATGTTCACGGTGGAGATGATTCACAAGTGGCGGCGCGAAGTGCCGGACATTAACATTCTCGTTCACCCCGAATGTCGCTACGAACTCGTTAGCATCGCCGACTACGATGGCAGCACGGAATACATTGTCAAGACCGTCAGCGCCGCGCCGCCCGGCAGCAAGTGGGCTATCGGCACGGAAATCAACCTCGTCCATCGCCTCGCCAAAGAGAACCCCGACAAGTTCGTGCGCTGTCTAAACGAAAACGTCTGCGTCTGCGCGACGATGTATCGCATTGACCAGCAGCACTTGTGCTGGGCGCTGGAGAACTTGCTCGAAGGCAACGTCGTCAACCAGATTACCGTTCCTGAAGACATCGCACACTGGGCGCGAGTGGCACTGGACCGGATGCTGCAAATACACTGAATTATGGTTAGGTTGGTTGGGTCGTTGGGTGGTTTTTGTCGTGCTGAACCAAGGGAAGCATCCCCGATGGGGAGATTCTTCGCTGCGCTTAGAATGACATTAAATCACCTCACCACCCAACCACCTAAAGTATCTGCCCTGCATTATGCACGAACTTTTAGACTTCATCCTCAGATTCGACCATCACCTTGGTAAATTCATCCGCGACTATGGGACGTGGACTTACCTCATTCTCTTCCTCATTATCTTCTGCGAGACGGGTCTGGTCGTGACCCCTTTTCTCCCCGGCGATTCGCTGCTGTTCGCGGCGGGCGCGTTTGCAGCGCGGGGGGATTTGGGCGTGATGTGGTTGTTCATCCTCCTCAGCATCGCAGCGATCGCCGGCGACACGGTCAACTATTGGATTGGTGCGAGGGTTGGTCCGCGCGCGTTCACCGGCAAGGTGCGTTTTCTCAAGAAAGAACACCTCGACCGCACGCACGCCTTCTACGAAAAGTACGGTGGTAAGACGATTGTCCTCGCCCGCTTCGTCCCCATCGTGCGCACCTTTGCGCCGTTCGTCGCGGGCGTGGGTAGCATGACGTACAGCAAGTTCCTCAGTTACAACGTCTTCGGGGGGCTGGCGTGGATTGCGATTTTTGTCTTCGGTGGCTACCAGTTCGGCAACATCCCTTACGTGCAGAAGAACTTCAAGGTCGTCATCCTCGCTATCATCCTGATCTCTGTGCTACCGATGGTGATTGAGTATCTGCGGGCGCGAGCGGAGGCGAAGAAGAGTCTCAGTCCCAGCGGTGCTGAACGCTAAGAGCCCATGCCCCACGATCCCGTCATCTCTTGCCCCCTTCCCGCAGTCTGGCGACTTCGGCTCCCCGCCCTGGCGGGTTATGTCGCCGCAGTTGCCAGACTTCAGGACCAGCCCGGGAGCCTGCGATGGCAATCGGGGGAGGTTTGGGGGGTAGGCTCTTAGAATTTTTTCCCTCCTTCATTGCATTTTACTTTCCCGTTTTGTATAATGCGAAAACGTAAAGCGGCGGAAGTGTTCAGTGATGACCAATGACGTTGAACGGACACGTTCCCGCTATCTTTGCGACACGTGGAGAGGTGGTTTTCGCGCAGACAAAAACCTGCGCAAACCCAAGTGCTTGTTTTGCGAATCGCCCAACAGCGCCGCGCCGTTGGGCGATCAGGGTCGCTGCGGGGGATGGACCGCCAAGCGCCGTATGGGACATAAGCCCAGGTTGGCTGCCCTTTGTCCCAACGTCAACCTATTGGGACGCCTGGGGGGAAATCTGGGCTTTTCTCATGCGCGCACAGGGTCGGCCTCGGAGCGACAGGTTGGCGTGTATCCAGGTGGCGAGCCCCCCGGTTGCTGCGTCTGGGTTCACGCTAAATCTTTAAGGGAGGGTTGAACAGTGCACTTGGTTATTGAAGGTCGTGGAGGTGACTGGCATAAGTTACAGGACTTGCTGCTGGTGTACAACTTGTTGGACGAATATCCAGCACGCATCGGCATGACCAAAATCATGCCTCCGATTGTGACCCGCTACGTCGGGACGAACCCTCAGGACTGGGGGATTTCTGGGTTTGTGATGATTGCGGAAAGTCACATCAGCATTCACACCTTCCCAGAACATCGTGAGGTCAGCATTGACGTGTTCTCCTGCAAGGAGTTCGACGCCCTGCAAACGGCGTCTATCCTCAAGGAAGCGTTTGACCTCTCTGAGGCGGAATGCGTCGTCCTGCGTCGGGGACTGGAGTATCAACGGGGCGAACCCATGCTCCCGCAAACCCTCCCGTCCACAAACGGCAATGGACATACGACCAGCCAGCCTACCTTGCTCGTGCAAACGGCGAAAGCCTAAGGCGCGACGTGCTAACGCAGGAGGCGATGCGAGAAAGAGTTATTAGGGTTCTGGGTTTTGGGGAACGGCAGGGCTTCGGTTCCTCGCAACGGAGAACCCTCAACCAGTAACCAGTAACCTTTTCTCGCGTCGCCTCCTGCTGCGTTAAGCAGAACGCTGTCATCATGCAACACGCTCACCCGTGCGGTGCGCGCACCGATCTGCACGACGGTTTCTCCGACAACCTGACCCCTACCGTCCCGCTCGACCTCTCACAGATTCGCAACTTCGACGACTTGCTGCGAGCGATGAGTCAGACCGCCTTTGGGGGGCGGCAACTCGGCGAGGCGGCGGACGTGCTTTACGAGATGGTCACTAATCCCCGCTGCTTCGTTGTAGGGACGTTCGCGGGCGCGATGACGGTGGCAAAGATGGGTTTGGTGTTGTGCGACATGATTGAACAGGGGATGCTGCAAGCCGTCATCAGCACCGGCGCGCTCATGGCGCACGGGTTCGTGGAGGCGTCGGGCGGAACGCACTTCAAATACGACGCCACCATGGACGACCGCGCGTTGTATTACAAAGGCTACAACCGCGTTTACGATACGCTGGAACTGGAGAAGAACCTCGACGACGTCGAGGAGATTTTTCACGTGGTTCTCGCCGGCGTGCCTGAGGATGAGGTGCTGTGCAGTTACAAAATTAACCGTCTGCTGGGCGAATACTTGGTGAAGAACACCCAGGGGCGCGGTATCCTCAAAAGCGCATACGAGAGAAACGTTCCCGTTTTTGTCCCTGCCTTCACCGACTCCGAAATCGGCTTGGACTTCGCGCTGTTCAACCGCAAGCGCCAGTTAGCGGGCAAGCCGTGGCTCGCCTTCAACCCGTTCCTCGACCTGGAGCATTACACCGAACTCATTCGCGTTCAGGAGGAAATCGGCATCTTCACCATCGGCGGCGGCGTGCCGCGCAACTGGGGGCAGCAGGTCGGACCGTATCTGGAAATCATCACCAAACGCCTCGGCGAAGGCGGCGCGTTCAAGCGGTTCAAATATGGCGTGCGCATCTGCCCCGAACCCGCCCACTGGGGCGGGCTGTCGGGTTGCACCTACGCCGAAGGGGTCTCGTGGGGCAAATTCGTTCCCCCCAGCGAGGGCGGGCGGTTCGCGGAAGTGCTCTGCGATGCGACGATTGCCTGGCCGCTTCTGGTGAAAGCGGTGCAGGAACGGCTCATGGTCAATGGTTGATGGTTGGAGGAGGAAGACCTCTCCATCTATCCCTCCTCGGACGGTGAGCCGATGGGTGAATCGCAGTGGCATATCAAACAGTTAATGATGTCGGTTGAGACGTTAGAGGCTTTCTTTGCTCAAGTGCGCAACATGCTGGTGTTGGGCAACGTGCTGTTGTATTAAGAGCAAGAACTCGTCGACGAAAACGCTCGCCTGTGGGCGGAACTGGAACGACTCGAGGCGCAGTTGGAAAGGCACGAGAAGAAGCGGTGAGTCAACCTCATCAACAGGTTATCCACGTTGGTCTTGTCCAGATGCAGATGAGCGCAGACCCCGACGACAACCTCCGCCGCGCGCTTGCGAATGTTAAGGCAGCGGCGCAGCGCGGGGCGCAGGTCGTCTGCCTGCCCGAACTCTTCCGCTCGCGCTACTTTCCGCAGCGCGAAGACCCCAGCCACTTTGCGCTGGCAGAGTCTATCCCCGGACCGACCACTGAGAGTTTGAGCGAGGCAGCCAGCAAGTTCAACGTCATCCTCATCGTCCCCGTGTTTGAAAAGCGCGCGCCTGGGCTGTATCACAACGCGGCGGTCCTTATTGATTCCCACGGCGCCATCATCGGCGTCTATCGGAAGATGCATGTTCCCGACGACCCCAACTTCTACGAGAAGTATTACTTCGCGCCGGGCGATTTAGGCTTCCGCGCCTTTGATACAGCCCATGGCAAGGTGGGCGTGCTGATTTGCTGGGACCAGTGGTATCCCGAGGCGGCGCGGCTGACCGCCCTGCGCGGGGCGCAGATTCTCTTTTACCCGACGGCGATTGGCTGGCATTGCAGCGAGCCAACTGAGGTGCGCGAGCAGCAACTCGCCGCGTGGCAAATCATTCAGCAGTCGCACGCCATCGCCAACGGCGTGTTCGTCGTCGCCGTCAATCGTGTCGGCGTTGAAGAGGAACTGACCTTTTGGGGCGCATCGTTCGTCGCCGACCCCGCAGGTCGCATTCTCGCGCAAGCCAGCCGTAACCAAGAGGAAGTGCTGGTCGTTCCCTGCGACCTAAACCGCATTGAAGAACAACGTCACGGCTGGCCCTTTCTGCGCGACCGGCGGGTGGAGGCGTATGATGGGTTGATGGAACGATACCTTGGCTGAAACGTGAGGCGTGATGCGTGAAACTCCTGCTGCGTTGGGTTACTTCATGCCCGCTGAGTGGCATCGGCATACTGCCACATGGCTTGCGTTCCCTCATAACGAAGAGACGTGGGGCGACTTGCTGTCTGATGTTGAAGACACTTACGTGCAGATGATCTTTCACCTGCATCACGGCGAAATCGTCAACCTGTTGGTCAACGATGAAGCGATGGAAGAAGGCGTCAAAAAGAAACTTCTCGCTGCCGACGTTGACCTCTGCCGCGTCATCATGCACCGCATCCCCACCGTGGACGCCTGGATCCGTGACTACGGACCGACCTTCCTCCTCCAAAAATCTGCCATCTGCCATCCGCCATCCGCCATTGCCATGGTGGACTGGACGTTCAACGGCTGGGGCAACAAGTATCCCGACTACCCACGCGACACAGTGATTCCGCGCCTCCTCAACGAGCAACTACACATCCCGCGTTTTGAGCCGGGGATTGTGCTGGAAGGCGGCGCGATTGACGTCAACGGTGCCGGCGCGGTGTTGACGACGGAGCAGTGTCTGCTCAACCCCAACCGCAACCCACGCCTGAGCCAAGCGGAGGTTGAGCAGCATCTCAAAGACTACTTGGGCGTCACGCGCATTATCTGGCTCGGCGAAGGCATCATCGGCGACGACACGGATGGGCATGTGGACGACATCGCCCGCTTTGTCAATCCGACGACGATTGTATGCGCGCTGGAGGAAGACCCGGCGGATGACAACTACACGGCATTACAGGAAAACTATCGTCGGCTGCAAGCAGCAGGGTTCAACGTTGTTCCGCTGCCCATGCCCGGCGTCGTGAGCGACGGCGCACGGCGGCTGCCCGCGAGTTACGCTAACTTCTACATCGGCAATCAAGTGGTGCTGGTTCCCACCTTCCATCATCCCCACGATGCACAAGCAATAGCCATTCTGGCGCAGATGTTCCCGACGCGGCAAGTGATTGGGATCCCCTGCACGTCGCTGGTTCACGGCTACGGCGCGATTCATTGTGTAACGCAGCAGCAACCGCAGCCTTGACACCCTCCCCCCAACCGCTTAAAATGACTGGCGTATGCCGACCTCGGTTCTCAGGCTCAAAAGCGGTGACCGCGTGCGACTGCGGAAGGCGCATCCGTGTGGGGGCGATGTGTGGGAGATTCTGCGCGCCGGGATAGACGTCAAGGCGCGGTGTCTCACGTGCCAGCACGAGGTGCGCATCGAGCGCGTGCGCTTCGAACGACTGGTAAAGCGGTGGATGCCGCAGCAGGGGGGTGAATAGCATGGGCGGATGGGCGTGTCAGCGGGCGGAGGTGTGGGCGTGCGCGGCGGCGTGGCTGGCGCTGTCTTCGGCGTCATCTGCGCCGCGCGCGTCGGTCGTCGTTACGGTAGAGGCGGCGGCGGTCTCTCGTTCCGTTAGCCTCACAAACTTTGGTCTGTCGCTTCCGCGCATTCCCGACGCCTCGGAGATGCAACGTCTCAGCGCGCAAGGCGTGAGGTTGGTCGCCGTGCCGATTGTGGCAACGGATAGTGAACCCGCGTGGGCGGAGCAATGGCAGCGGTTGGCGGCGCTGATGAAATCCGCCAAAGAGTGGGGCACGTTCGTCATCTGGCGCCTCCCCGATGACGAGGCGTTCGTGCGAAAACTCCTGGAGAAGGAAGCGGCGGAGGAGTTCGCCGGACAAGGCTTATTCTCGCCTGCGCTGCTCTTCCTGGAGATAGAGGCGGGTCTCGCCTTGCGCGTGCTGAAGGAGCGTCCCCCTCGCCAACTGCCGCCCTCTCTGCCCGGCGTCCGCGTGCTGTTGCGCGAGCCGCCGATGGAATTTCTCACCCAGAAATCGCTCTCGCTTGCTGAGGCGTCGCATTACGGTTTTTCGTTGGCTGTGGCAGCAAACGATGAGCGTCTGTCGCAGGTGTCGGCTGCGCTTCAACGAGCGTATGGCGATGAGGCGCTGCCGTTGCTTGCCCGCTGCGACTTGCGGGGGGAGGCAGCGCGCTTGTCCGTCGGCGTGGCTTCCGCCCTCAAGTGGTTGGCGGACGCCCGCGTCCACCTCAGTTGTTTTTCCCCGCCAGAATCCGCGACCGCGACGGCAGCGTTGCTGCGCGCCTTCCGTCTGTTGAGCGATTGGGCGGGACTTGACCGCGCTGGGGTGAGGGTCTCCTGTCCGCCGCCGCTGGTCGCGTTGGGAGCGCAGGGCGAAGACGGCTTGAGTCTCTGCCTTGCCAACAATTCCCCGCGCTCCGTCCCTGCGCAACTGCAGCTGCCCCTCCCCCCCGGCGCGTATCGCGTGGAAGTCCGCCAGGTTGAAGGCAATGCCCCCCCCAGCCCAACTGGGGAAAAACCACCCCTGTGGGTCGCTGCGCCGAAGAAGGTATCGTTGCTTTCAGTGCAAGTGCCGCCGCATGGCTTGACCGTCGTGCGTTTGACAAGTTTGGTGGGGAAGGCTTACAATGACATCGGGGCACTCTCGCAGCACATTGCGGGAACGCCGACGCTGACGGCGCGCGAAAAGACGCGGGCGTTGTTTGCTCTACGTCGGGCGCGCCAACCGCTGGCGGAGGTGCTGAACGCCTGCAAGTTCACGCCCGAAGCCATCAGCAGAGCCGCGCACCGTGCTCTGCTGCAAGTGGGGCAGGCGGAAGCGGTGTTTCGCAATGAGGTCGCCAAAGGACGCGTGCGGGATGAAGTCGCCAGCGTGTTGATTGGACAGTTTGAGGACGTGACGCACCTGCTTTCAGACACGAGCGCGGTGGGGATCGGCTTGCGGCTTTACATCAACTTACGCGCCGGGGGCTGGTCTGGGGACGATGCCCCATCGGTGGAACTTGCTGTGGGGTTGACGCACCGCGGCAACCGCTCTTTATCGCTGGCGCACGTCGAGATCGCGCTGCAAGCCGATGAGACGCTGACCGTCGAACCGCTCACGCGCCGCGACTGGACGCGCCTGCCGCCCCAGGGCGCCGTCGGCAGCCGCTTTCGTCTGCGCGCGTTGACGAAATCAACTGCCTCCTCCGCTGAGCCGATGATCGCCCGTGTCACGGCGTCTTACTATGCCGAACGCAGCCACGTGCGGTTGTCGCGGGTCGTGGAGTGGTATGAGGAGTGAACGACCATGTCCAAAACGCCTTGGTGGGAAACTATCGTTATTCTGCTCGGCATCGTTTCGCTATGGCCTGCTTACATTCTGCAGCTGCCGGGGTGGCACTGGAAAGCGTTCGCCTACGTTATGTTGTGCTTACTCGCCCTGGTCTTCGTCCGACGCCTGCGGCGCGTGAAGTCCTCCTTTGAACAGCCGCCCAACAATGGCAAGCCCCCATCGTAAGCCAGATTGGCGGGTAAAGCGCTTACCGTCGCGGCTATCCCACACGGCATCGCACCGGCGCCTGCTGCGCGCGCGTGGCGAGTTCCTGCCATTCAGCGGAGCCATCGTTCGGCCACGTCTCCAGACGGACGCCCTGCTCGAACAAGGGTTGATTGCCGCGCAGGAAATCGCTCCAGAACCCCTGCTCACCATATTCGCTCCGATACCACGTCTTGTCCCCACTGTCGCGGACAACAGCGTAGAGCGCGTCCAGGTCGGCTTTAACAGGCGATGCGACTTGCCATTTCAGTGACGCTTCATTGAACTCCACCCCCAAGCCGGGCGCCTCCGGCACGCGCGCGTAACCGCCCTTGACCTGGATGGGTTCGGTGATGAGTTGGTCAACGAACAGGTTGAGACAGGTCACGGCAGGCCACTGCGCCATCGGGCAGACCGCGCCCAGATGCAGGGCGAACGCCGTCGTCCAACCCGTGCCGACGAGTTGCAACCAAAACGGCATGTGGGCTTCCTCCGCCTGATGCGCCTGTCGGAGGACGCTGGACGCCCCGCCGCCGATGACGAACCCGTCGCAGACTTCTTCGCGCAAGGCGGTCATAATCGGCGGACTGCCGTAGTGCATCGCAATCGCGCAGCGCGTCTGCTGACGGATGCGGCGGTTGCCCGCGACGTCGCTCTGGGGGATGGGCGACTCGTAAATCGCCATGTTGGGAAATTTGTCCAGTTCTTTGAGAACCGGCACAGCAGTGGCGGCGTTGACGAGTTGCCCGTTGAAATCGTAGTCTAATTTGAAGTTCGGCGGGATGACAGCGCACGTTTGTCGCGCCTGCTCGTAGACGTCCCACCACGGGCGGGCTTTCTGTTTGAAAGCGGTGTAGCCCTGCGCGACGGCGTCCCGCGCTTCGCGGGCGAAATCCTCGGGCGACATATCTATCGCCCACCACGCCATCGGACACCAATCGCGCACCTTCTTCCCCAGCAGACGATAGACCGGCACGCCGGCGGCTTTGCCCGCCACGTCGAAGCACGCCATCTGTAACCCCGCCCCCAGCGTATCGTCCCACATCAGCTCAAACGGGTTGCGTCCTTTGGCGCGTTCTATCGTCGCCGGCGTCACACGCCCCCACGTGTAATTCGGCAGGGTCTCGCCGTAACCGACTAAGCCGTTGTCCGTCGTCACCCGACAAATCTCGCTGATATGCCAACCCGCGTGCGTGCGCGCCATGTGGCGCTCAGGCACTTCATGGAACGGAACATCTAACCAGAAAATCTCGATGTCTTGGATTTTCAAGTGAGCGTCCCCCCGCCTGGATTGTCCTCATCGTCGCAGCCATCCCAACGACTGAGGATGAGAACGACGACTCGGGGGATCATTCTCCACTCAAAAGGCACGTCCTTCCGGGCAGCAAATACTTATGGGGTCAGGGCAACGTTCCGTCGCGCCAATTGTCTGAGAGCGTGTTGTATGATTATGATGTGGCTGAAAGGGAGGTTGTCATGGTGGTCAGCAAAGGCACGAAATGTGTTCAGTGTGGGCGCGAACTCAGAAAGATTCCGTTCGGGTTGAAGTATATGCTGTGCAAGGACTGCTACGAAGCGCCCAGGCAAGCGCGGCGCGGCGCCGCTGTGCTGATGGATGTGGAGACGACCTTGCTGGAAAGGCAAATGGGTCGGGAGGCCGAGTTGTAGACTGCGGCGAATTCCAGAATGGAGCGTGGTCTCGAGACCACGCTCCATCCGATGCCGCGATGCATTCCGCATTCACCAGCGCTCCAGGCACCTTTGTTCCTCACCTTCACGGCGTATCTACTACTGTCTTCCCTCTGGCTCAGTCTGCACGATACCCCGCCCGGCTTGCGCCCCATCCTCAGTGTTCGTCTCCATCTCGACGTTCTCGGTGGTGCAGATATGGTTTTGAGGGAGGTCAGTAGAGGGGCGATGACCGCTTGGGAAGGCTAACATGGAGTGGGGAGTTCTCCCTCACAAATCCTCCTCGTTCTTCTCGTCGTCACGAGAACGACGAGGAGGATCTTCATCTGGCGTGGTGCCTGTCGCCTTGGGGACGTGGATGATTCCTCTACGCTGCCGTGACACCCCTCCCTTCGAGAGGGGGTTGGAGGAGGGAGAAAGGCGTGACGGCAACCGTGTCATTCTTGTTGGGTTGGTCTCAAGGAGTATTCGAGTATTCGCGTCTTCACGGTAAAGCCCCTCGTCCCCACCTGAACACCTGAATACTCGAATAGCCAAATCCCGCGACCGAGGAGACAGACATGGCAGACACATTAGGCGTCGCCATCATCGGCTGCGGCGGCATGGGGCGCACCCATGCGCGCCTTCTGGCGCCGCAGGAGGATGTCCACCTGCGCGCCCTTGTGGACGTGCGCCTGGAGGCGGCGCGGGCGTTGCAGGAGGAGGTCAAAGCGGAATACACGACAGAGGATTTGGAACGTGTCCTGAGCGATGCAGGCGTGGACGCGGTGCTGATTTGCACGCACCACCACCTGCATCGTCCGATGTGTGTGGCGGCAGCGCAAGCGAAAAAGAACATCTTCGTCGAAAAGCCGCTGGCGCTGACGGTGGAGGATTGCCAAGCGATTCGGGACGCGGTCAACGGGGCGGGCGTCAAGTTGATGGTCGGCTTTCAGGCGCGCTATTCGCCGTTCCTCCTGAAATTGAAAGAGGTCATCGGCGCGCCGCTGGTCATTATCTCCCAACTGATTGACCCACGATGGGACGACGCAAGTTGGGCGAACGACCCAATTGAGGGAGGTGGCAATGTGCTGTCGCAGGGCTGCCACTGTTTTGACGCGACCTGTTTTCTGGCGGGTTCCGAACCGGTAAGCATTTACGCGCAGGGGGGTAACTTCACGCACCCCAACATCCCACAAATCACCGACAGCGTCGCGTGCGTTATCCGCTTTGCCAACGGCGCGGTCGCCAGCGTCACCATCGGCGACTTCGGCAAGCCTGCGCTGATGGGCAAGGCGGCGTATCAACTGTTCGCGGGCGACAGAACCGGCACGCTCTGGAACTACTACGAGAGGGAGCCGCAAATAAAATTCTGGGGCGTGCAGCCCGAGGCGTTCACGATGGACGACCTGCCCGAAACTTTGCGCCACGCGCACGGCGCCCACGGCTATACGCAGCAGATGCGTGCGATGGTGGACTGGTTCGCTTATGACGTTGACCCCGTGAACGCAGCGAAGGTGGATGACGGGGTGCGGGCAACGCAATTGGGCGTGTTGGCGATTGAGGCGATACGGACGGGGCAAGCGCAGCCGTTGTAGCCCATCGCGCTGCGACGGACTCCCCCGCGACAGCGTCGCCGGCTACTTTTGCGGTTGCCTTTCGCCTTTGGGGATGACTTCCTTCGCCAACGTGGAGGAACTCCACGCGAGCGTGAGGGAGGCTTCGCGGTCGCCTTGACAGTATTCGAGGCGCAGGGTGTGGAAACCGACGGGGAGGCGAATCGGCTCGCTGCGATACGTGCTTGCTGGCTGGACGTTCCACGACTCCAGGATGGTTTTGCCGTTAAGGAGGAGGCGCGCGCCGTCGTCCAATCTGTCGAAGTAGAAAACATAGTCGTCCTCCACGCTGACGTAGAGTTTGCCCACGAACTGCACACTCCAGTAAGTTGCCCGCATGGTCGGCAATGGGGGATTGCCCGCGCCGTAGTTGAAATCAATCTTTTCTTCCGCGCGCGTGGCGACGGGACGGGTGAACGTCCGCCAGAATACAGGCTTGTGCAGTTGCTCGTTCTGAAACGCGCCTTGGTCGGCGTCCTGATAGAAGGTCGCTTGCAACTGGTGCAAGCCACGGGTATAGGTGTAAAGAACAGGGGGCGCAACCGGGGCAGCGGAGGGCAGTTGCGGGTTGCGGATTGCGGGTTTCAGATTGCGGGCTATTGAGGGTATATGGCGCACTGCAAGGTGAGGACGGTCAACAACGGGTTGGCGTTGGTTGGGGGGTGCGGGCCGAGTGTCGCTGACCCCTGAACGCTGTTCCCTGTTCCCTTCATAGTAGATGGTTACGCGGGCGAGCATCATGCCGCTGTTGCGCGTCCAGAGGGCGATATGGCGTCCCGAGAGCGGCTGCGGGTCGGTGTAGCGCAGGGCAAGTTGATAGTCCACATAAAGCGAGAGGGTGTTGCCGATTTTTTCAGCGGTGACGTTGAACCAGCGGCGGTGTCCGACGCCGTGAAACGGCACAGGCAGCAGGACTTGGTTGGTTTCCTGCACAACCTGAGCGCCGCGTAAGATGCGCGTGACCTTGTTGTGGTCGCCGGCGAAGATGAAACTGTAGCCGCTATTGACATCCCGTCCGTCGCCGCAGAGGGTGATGCACAAGTTGCCCGCCCGTTGGTAGTTGTCCTGCGGGTCCATGCGCGGGGCGACAAACATCTGCACGACGACGTTGCCGGCGAATTCGCGTTTGTGCCACACGACGGCGAGGTCGCGGCTCCACCCACCAAACCACGCCCAGCCGGGGCTACACGTCCAGCGGCTCGCCACCTCCCACGTCCCCGCTGCCACGCGCCAGTCGGTCGGGGCGCGGTGGAAGGTGAAGTCGTAGACGTGGGGCGTTTTCACTGCGGCGTCCTTGAAGTCCACGCGCCAGCCCTGCACCTGGTAGCCGACGCGGTATCCGCTCAACGGCGCGGGAGCGTGGAAACGCCAGAGCGGTCGGTCGTCCAGTGCGACGCGGATGTGCTGACCGCGCCGTTCGAGTGACACGGTTAAAGGTTGTTCGGCGCGGAGCGGCAGGGCATCGGCGGACGCCACCCTCTGCCCCTGCTTGAGCAACTGCGCGGCAGCGGTTTTGCCATCTGCGGTGTTCAACTCCAGCGTGTAACCGCTGCGGAAGGACCTGCCGTCGCCACCGATGCACGCCGTCAGCGAAGAGCGCGCCGCGCCGCCGCTGTGCACACGGAGGTGTAGCGCGTGGTCACCGAAGAACGCCCCTCGATGCCAGAAGGCATTAGGCACGTTGGAAACGGGAATCCACTCGCCTTTGGGGTTCGCCCAGCCTTCCATAGTGACCTCCCGCGTGAACTGCTCGGCGAACTCGGGCTGGTGGGGCGGCACCTCCGGCTCGTTCGCGGGCGTCACGAGGACGTCGTCGAAATGCGCGCCTTGCTCACCGGCGGTGTAGAGGGCGACTTTCCCTTGCCCGAACAGAATTTGTCCCTGACTTTCCAACACCGGCACGCCGTCAATGGCGACGCGCAGCGCATCGGCTTGCACGCTCAACGTCAAGCGATACCACTGTCGCGGTTCAAAGCCGCCCGGCGCGCTGGCAATCGGAAGGGGCTTGCCCTGAAAGACTTTGATCAGGTCCTTGCGCTGCGTGTCCCAGCGGAAGAGAAAGTAGTTGTTTGGATCCTGCACGTAAGCACATAAGCCGACCGCATCCGTTCCTGTCGGGCGGACGGAGACATGGAGGGTGTAATCGTCCCAGAACCAGCGCCCCGCCGCCGCGAGGGCGTTGGGGGTGCCGCGCCCTACGAAGAAGAAACCGTTCGCCGCCAGGCGCGGGTCGCCGATAGATTGAATGCGCCATTCGCCAGCAAGCGGTTCCCACTCTGCCGCCCCTGCCCCGCGCATGAAATCATCGCTAAAGTAAACAGGTTCGACCGGTTGATAGCGCGCATCGGTAAACGTCACGCTGCCGTCCGTCGGACCGTAGCCGAGCGCGCCACCGCGCCACGTCGTCGTGATTGTCCTGACAAGCGTGCGCCCGCCGTAAATCACAGCCAGCCGCGCGCCGTTCCGCTTGATGGCGACGGGCGTGGGCGCTGGGGTGACGCCTTGATAGAACGATCGCGACTGGGCGAGGAGATACCTCTTGCCGCCGCGCACTTCCACGACGTTCAACGCCTTTGGCGTCAGTTCTACGCGGCAGTAATTGCGCTCGTCCTGAAAGTTGACGAGGAGATAAGCCGTCGGAGCGACCACCGTCGCTGCTACCTGGCAGCGGAAGGTGAAGGCATCTTCGAGCGGGTCGTTCAGAAAGTTGTAAAGCGATGGCGGCGTCGCCGCGCGCGCGGCAGACAGCGCACACACCCACACGCAGACTGACATGATCGCCGACAATTTCCGCACCGTTGGGCACCTCCTTATAGAGCCTCCTCGAATAACTTCCCCATTAAACTTTTGCGTTTCGTGCTTCTCTTCCTCTCCGCCGTAGGAAAACGTCATGGCGAGCGGAGCGAAGCCACCCCCCACGGAGGAGATAGCTGCAGCGGCGGATGGCTTCGCTCCACTCGCCATGAGGGGCATCTTCCGAAGGAAAGGGCACAACGCGAAAGTTGAGATGAACAGTTACAGCAGATTTTACAATAGACGGCTTCAAGTTGTCCAGCGGGCTTGGGGGGGAATGTAATTGCGTTCCGCTGCGCAATCCAGTAGAATCGGATGTGATGAATGCACAAGGACTCTCGCTCAAAGCCGCTCTCATCGGCGTCATCGGCGTCGTTGTCGTCAGCGTGATGGTCTCCTATGCCGAACTGGTCATCACGCAAATTCAAATTGCCATCTGCCAGTTCGCGCCCGCCGCGATTGGGTTTCTCATGCTGCTGACGCTGGTGCATCGCGCCCTGCGCCGCGTGTTCCGCCGCTGGCTGCTCACGCCCGCCGAAATCATCACGATTTACTGCATGGTTCTCATCGGCGCGCTCATCACCTCGCGGGGATTGATGGAGAAACTTCTCCCCGCCCTCGTCGGCGTCAACTACTACGCCACGCCGGAGAACAAGTGGGCGGAGACGTTCTACCCGCATATTCCGTCGTGGCTCGTTCCGTTCAACCCGCGCGGCAAGGAGGCGCAGCCGGTTGCGCGGATGTTCTACGAGGGCTTGCGGGCGGGCGAGCAGATTCCATGGGGCGCATGGATAACACCGCTGCTGTGTTGGTCAGTCATCGTCGGGGCGGTGTTCTTTGCGTTCCTCTGTTTGGCGACGCTGTGGCGCAAGCAGTGGGTGGATCACGAGAAGTTGACCTTTCCCCTCGCGCAGCCGCCGCTGCAACTGGTGGGCGAAGTGTCTGATACCTTCTTCAGCGACCGCCTGATGTGGGCGGGGTTCGTCGTGCCAGTGTTCATCTTCACCCTTAACGGCTTGCACAACCTCTACCCGTCTGTGCCGATGATCAACCTGCAAAACAACCTCAACCAGTATCTCGTCGAACGCCCGTGGCGCGACATCTCTTACACGACGATTTACTGCTCGTTCGCCGCCATCGGTTTTTCCTACCTGCTGCCGACGGAACTTCTCTTCAGCCTCGCGTTTTTCTACTGGCTAACGCGGGTGATGGAGGTCATGGCGTCGTGGTTGGGGCAGCCTGTGGAGGCGATGCCGCTCTACCCGACGCAGCAGTTCATTGGTTTTCAGGTGGCGGGGGCTTATGTCGTGCTGGCTGGATTTCTCATCCGCGCTGGGCTGCCGCATTTCAAGCAAGTGTTCCGCAAAGCGTTCGGACGCGCGCCCGAGGTGGACGACGCGAACGAGTTGATGCCCTACCGCGTGGCGGTGTGGGGGTTGACGGTGGCGCTCATCGTGTCAGTGGTCTGGTGCTGGCTGGCGGGAATGAGTTGGTGGCTCGCTGTGATAGAGATGGTTGTCTATCTGTTCGTCGTCGTTCCCGTGCTGGGGCGCAGCGTGGCGGAGGCGGGGCTGATGATGGCAGAAACTTCATTTCGTCCGATTGACCTCGTGCGCCTGCTCATGCCCAAGCACACCTTGGGCGCGCAGAACCTGACGATTTTGGCGTTCATGGACGCGGTGTTCATCCGCGACCTGCGCGGGATGCTGCTAACACCCGTGCTGGATGGACTCAAGATGTCCAGCAGCGTGCGCCTGCGTCCGCGCGCCCTGCTCGCGGCAATTGTGCTTGCGATGGCGGTTGGCACATTGACCGCCGCCGTCGTGCAACTGTGGTTACCGCACCGCTTCGGCGGTATCACCATGTATAGTTACGTCTATCGCGGCAACAACCTCATTGGGTTCCGCGACCATGCCGCTGCCCTCCAACAGCCCACAGGGTATCAGGCGCAGTGGCTCGGCTACTTCGTTCTGGGTGCGGCGGTAACGGGCTTCCTGCTGTTCATGCGCACGCGCTTCGTGTGGTGGACGCTGCACCCCATCGGCTACGCGCTCTCCGCCTCGTGGACGATGATTGTGTTCTGGTTTCCCATCATAATAGCGTGGGTCATCAAAAGCGTCGTTCTGCGCTACGGCGGCGTGAAGGTGTATCAACGCTGGCGTCCGTTCTTTCTGGGAATGATTTTGGGCGAGTTCACGATGGCGGTGTTCTGGGCGACGTTTTCGAGCCTCACGCGCAAGCCCGCGCCATTTTTCCCGTGGCCGTGACGGCTACACCGAGTGCGATGGTCACGGACCGGGCGGACGAGGCTGCGGGAGGGCGAGACTTTGGGAGGACGAGGCTCCCGCCGAGCCGACTGCTCCAGCCGACCGAAGCAGGCAGGCCAGACTTCGGGAGGGCGACGCTCCGGGGGGGCGACGCCCCATCGAAGCCAATGGCTCAGCAGGAGCCTCGCCCGCCCATGGAGGCGGTTATTTTTAAGGGAGGGAAAAATGTCCAAACCCACACAGGCAACAATTCGGAAGATTGATGCGCTGCTCGCGGACACTTATGGCAAAAAGGTCAACCGTCACCGCGAAGACCCGCTGGAAGAACTCATCATCACCATCCTCTCCCAGCATACCAACGACAGCAACCGCGACCGCGCCTACCGCACATTACGCCAGCGTTTCCCGACTTGGGAAGACGTGCGCACCGCTCGCGTCGCTGACATCGCCGACGCTATCCGCTGCGGCGGGCTGGCAAACCAGAAAGCCGCCCGCATCAAGGACATCCTCAACCAAATCAAGCAGGAACGCGGCGAATTGAACCTGGATTTCCTGCATGACATCTCCGTTGAAGAAGCCGAGGCGTTCCTCCGCCGCTTTAACGGTGTCGGGCCGAAGACCGTCGCCTGCGTGCTGTTGTTTGCCTGCCGCAAACCCCTCTTCCCCATTGACACTCACATTGACCGCATCCTACGGCGGCTGGGTTGGATAGACGCCAAAATGACCACCGAAGCCGCCCATGCCTTCATGCGCCCTCGGGTGCCTGATGAGATGAAATACCAACTGCACGTCAACCTTATCAGGCACGGGCGCGAAACCTGCAAGGCGCAACGT